>PMBU01000113.1 GCA_003153895.1 Methanomassiliicoccaceae archaeon
CCCGATTCGTCGTACGGGTTGATCCTCGAAAAGAAGCTCATCCCGATATTCTATGAGATCCTGAAGGACAGGAAGTCGATTTCCACGGCGGAGCTGATCGACGCGGTCGGCGCACGCATCGACGATGAGTCTTCGCTCCTATATTGGTGCCACCGAAACAAGGTGCCAATTTATGTCCCCGGGATCACGGATGGCTCTTTTGGCAGCCAGCTATGGATGTACTGGCAGACACACCGAGACCTCATGATCGACCTCTTCAGCGACGAGCAGGGGCTCTCGGACATCACCTTTGAATCGAAAGCGACCGGGGCGATCATCATCGGAGGAGGGATCTCCAAGCACCATACCATCTGGTGGAACCAGTTCCGAGGAGGTCTGGATTTCGCGGTGTATCTGACGACCGCGCTGGAATATGATGGCTCGCTGTCTGGCGCTCAAGTAAGGGAGGCAGTGTCTTGGGGAAAGGTGAAGGAGGATGCCGCCCAGGTAACAGTTGAAGGCGATGCCACCGTCACCCTGCCTCTGATCATGGCAAGCGTCATCACCCGCCTCGAGGGCTGAACTTGAAGCGGATAGTGGTGATCGAGGGGGATGGCATCGGAGCCGAAGTGGTGCCTCAGGCGGTCCGAGTTCTCAAATTGGTCGCCCCGGAGATCGACCTCATCCCGGCGGAGATGGGGCTGGCATCAAAAAGGAGAACGGGGAATTATCTCCCAGATGCCACAATGAACGCGATCAGAGATTCCGATGCCTGCCTATTCGGGGCGATCACCTCTCCAGATGGCGATCCGGCTTACCGTTCTCCGATCCTGAGACTTCGTTGCGAATTGGACCTCTATGCGAATGTGAGACCTGCCAAGAGGATCATCCCCGACATCGGCATTGTTGACCTTGACCTGACTTTGGTAAGAGAGAATTCCGAAGGGATGTACACCGGGATGGAAGAGGAGAAGGAAGGTGCGGTCGTCCTGGAGAGGAAGATCAGCGAGAAGGGATGCAGGCGGATCTGCAGACATGCCCTCGACCTTTGCGAGAGCGAGCAGATCGCTCGCATCACCTGCGTTCACAAAGCGAACGTGCTGCGCAAGTCCGACGGGATGTTCCGAAGGATATTCTACCAGGAGGCAGCCGGCCGCAGGATAGAAGCGCAGGACATGCTGGTCGATGCCGCAGCTGCCGCCCTGATCACAAAGCCGAAAATGTTCGGCTGCATCGTCACCCTCAACCTGTACGGAGATATTCTTTCTGATGAGGCCGCCGCTTTGGTAGGCGGCTTGGGGATGGCCCCTTCGGGCAACATAGGTGACCATTACGCTGTTTTCGAGCCTTGCCATGGTTCGGCCCCCGACATAGCAGGGCGGGGCATCGCGAACCCGATTGCGACCATTCTATCCGCGTCCATGTCGCTCAAGTATCTTGGAATGAAGGACGCGGCGGAGCTGATCGAGGATGGCGTCGAAGAAGCGCTGCGGAGCGGTGTCCGCACTCCGGACATCGGCGGCCAACACTCTACGTGGCAGTTTGGCGATGAGCTCGTCTCCATCATCGAGAAAAGAATTGATTAACGGGCTCGGAGGTATGGCATCCAGACTATTTCCCTGATTTCACTTCCTACCCGCTTTGCCTTCTATTTCGACCGCCATTTCTCATTCTTGGAGCACAACGGAAGCACAACCCTTCCGAACGATTCGTTGTAGATCTGCGCAATGCCAGTATAGATTGCCGAAGCGCCGACAATAATGCCCCAATAGCCAGCGATCGTCATCAAGTCAGTACTGCTATACGCCTTCCCCAGGGAGAGGATGAAGAATAGCAGGGCAAGACTTCCGAACACGAAGCCCAGCGCTATCGAGGAGCGCGCAGCGACCGGGAATAGCGCCAATGTGAATAAGCCCCATAGGAGCAAGTAGGCAGCCATTGAAGTTGAGTCTGCGGCTGTCCCCAAACCTATGGTCGGGAAGAGGACGATCAATACGAACGATAACCAAAATGCCCCATAAGAGAAGAAGGCCAAAGTTCCGAAGCTGTTGCCCTTCTTCCATTCCATCAATCCGACGATGATCTGGGCCAACCCCCCATAGAAGACCCCCATGGCGAGGATCACCCCACCCAGTGCGAAGAATCCAGCGTTATGGATATTCAGCAGGATGGTCGTCATTCCAAAAGCGCACAAGCCCAATGGCGCCGGGTTGCCGCTACGGTCGCGCCATCCTGGTGCCCCTCCTTCGCTTACAGACTCCGGCATTGGATCAATCTCCGAATTATTGAAAGCCATATTGAATAGGACCAGATAACCCCATCGGCCTTATAATCGAAGTATATGGACGAGAAACGAAGCTTAATACATTTCCTTCAAAATTGACGCTAGGTAAGTCGATTTATGAAGGCAATCCCATTTTAATCGAGAATGGACGGAGCAAGGTAGAAACGCGGTGCAGAAAATGCCCATTCCTATTCTTGGTGCTACTTCTTGCGATTCTTCATTAATTGAAATCACCATATGAAGCCGAACTCAATATGAATCCAGTAAAGGCGTTTAACATTCCTGTTCGCGATATGCAAAAGGCATGCAAATTCTATGTGGATGTATTCGATTGGAATATCAAGGAAATCGAAGGGAATGACGCCAACTATCATTTTGCAGTCATAACACCAAGTGATGATGATGGAGATCCGTTATCCAAAGGAGCAATCAATGGTGGATTGTTCCTGAAAGGGACTCACGGAATCAACAGGACATTCCTGGAACTAACTGTTTATTCGATTGATGATTGTGTAAAGAAAGCCGTTGCCATGGGTGGCAGGAAGATAATTGAGAAGAAGCTGAGGGGGAGTTCCTTTTATTTCGCGATAATTCAAGATCTGGAAGGCAATTATCTAGGCCTCTGGGAAGAAAGAAAAGAGGATTAGTCATTGGACATCATCTCACCTTTTTCAATACGATGATGTTGCGAGATTCGAGATTTGAGAAACAATAACCGAGAAAATGGTGGTGCAGGGGGTGCGATTTGAACACACGGACCGCTAGGGACTAGACCCTCAATCTAGCGCCTTTGGCCAAGCTTGGCTACCCCTGCCTGTGCCTCGGAATGTGGGGGTCGGTTATTAACCTTTCTCATGAAGATCGGCTCCCATCCAACCTTATCATGTTGCAATAAATGATGTTTGGAAAATGCAAAGTGAAATTGATCTAGCCGAGGTCAGATATAAATACGTCCGTTTCCTTGGTCGAATTGCCAGGAGAGGGAGGGCGGCCGACGGTAAGGTCTTTGACCTAGCTGAGGAAGGTCCCCCCTCGACAGAGAAGGTGGACCACGCGAGTGGTTGGGCGAGAACCCAGGCAAGGGCACAGAAACGGCACAGTCCTGACCGAGGATGATTCGGTTGCCGATGACGTTGGTCAGGGATTTGGTGAAACGGCGACTCCCCACCCGAGCAAGCCCAAACAGTCGGGATGATATCTCAGGACCGACGGGTAGGGTGCTTAGTTGAATGCTGCCTTAAACAGAAGGGGGCCTACTACCCTCACCTGGCCTATCAATATTAAAGATTAACGAAGAGGCACTCAGAGAATGAATCCCGAGAGGATGGGGATTCTCTCCAAGTCAAAAGCACCCCGCTTTTTTTGCGGATAATCGACCGGTTTTCCAATTACCTGACGGACAATTGGTATCTACTGAATTTGAGGTAGGAGTATCGGTAAGATTGGGGGGAATAGCATGAAAATAACTACAGGCAAGGTCTATTTGTTTGAGGAAAGAGTGCCACTACGAACCCATCAGATATTGAGAAAGGAGCTTTCTGAGGGACGAGAGGCATTGTACATCTCCAAGCATTCTCCAAACCAGCTAAGGTCCCAATTTGATTTCGATCCAAAGCTCTTGAGGACCTTATGGTTGAGCCCCCGCCCTGAGGAAACATGCATTCCTCCGATGAACCTAGAAGTCTTCGAGAATAAGGTCAACGAGTTCCTGAGCGAAAACGCGAATGGGATCATCGTTCTGAATGGCGTCGACGTTCTGGAGATGTGGAACGGGTTCAGACCAGTGCTAGATGCCATCAGGAGAGCCAGGACGAGGGTCAACTCCAATGGAACTAACCTGATCATTTCGTTGGATCCGAAGAGCCATTATCACTCGAATTTGACCGAGCTCGAGAAATCCTCGGACCTGGTCATTTCGAGTTACGCCGAGAGCCCAGCACTCTGATCCCTTAAGGACAATAGCGAAAGAGGCCTTTGGGGATAGTGAAGCAAATACCGATCTAAGCTTGGCTCAATTACCCATAATCCGAAGAACTGTGAATCAAACCTTTTCCGCGAAAGCACAGTTCTTGCCCAATCGGACGATCTTCACTTCCACCTCTTCCCCAGGCTTGGCTCCAGCCACGAAAATAACAAGTCCTTGGACACGTGCTATTCCATCGCCTTGTTTGCCGACGTCTTCGATCCTGACCTTGATCTGATCGCCTTGGTTTAAGCTAGTCGTTTTCTGCTTTGCAAATGGAAACTGCGTCATCGTATCAACCGATCCTTTGAAGGAATTTCTTGACCTGAGAATCCCATTCCCTAGTAATAATATCGACCTCGCTCTCATCCCCTGGATAGATGTGGAGGGTCACGTAGCTCTGGGGACCTTTCCAGCTGATCGTAGTCGCGTCTTTGGAGCTGACCTCTAAGCCTAGGCTGCCAAAGTATTCTTCAGCCTTTTGAAGCACCACCTGCGGAGCTAACCGAGTGCTGGTTCCATAGCGCATCGAGGATTTCACCCCACCTTGGATTGCGATCGTTCATATTTATCGATGACCATCCCTCACTTGAACGCTCTGGGTAAGTGAAAAGACCTATCTATGGGAAGAGCAAATTGTAGCAGAGATGAACTCGTATCCGGACCTCGGCGATAATGCATTGGCCGTCCTGGAAAGACGCTACTTGCTTCGCAATGAAAATGGAAAAGTGATCGAGACACCGGATATGATGTTCGAGCGCGTCTCGAAGAATGTCGCTTCAGCTGACGACCTCTATCGAGATGGGCGTGACAGTAAGACCGAAGCTAAGGAATTCTTTGAGATGATGAGAAGGCTGGAATTCCTCCCCAATTCGCCGACGTTGATGAATGCAGGTACATCCCTGCAACAACTCGCAGCCTGCTTTGTGCTTCCGGTCGAGGACTCCATCGAGGGGATATACGACGCAGTCAAATGGGCAGCGATAATCCATCAGTCAGGTGGAGGAACTGGCTTCTCCTTTTCCCATTTGCGCCCATCGGGCGATGTTGTTCGTTCAACAATGGGCATCGCTTCTGGGCCTGTTTCATTCATGAAAGTGTTCGATGCGGCCATTGAAGCCATAAAGCAGGGTGGGAGGCGAAGGGGCGCTTCAATGGGTATACTCAAGGTGGATCACCCGGATATCATGGCCTTCATTCATTGCAAGGACGATCTGAAAAACCTCTCTAACTTCAATATCTCTGTCGGAGCGACGGATGAGTTCATGGAGGCAGTCGCGAACGATCGTCAGTATGACTTGGTCAATCCGCGTACTGGCCTCGTGGTCGGGACCAGAAGCGCCGGTTCGGTCCTGAACGAGATATGTGGCAGCGCTTGGCTTAGTGGCGATCCAGGGATGATATTCCTCGACACCATAAACCGAAGCAATCCCACGCCTGGCCTCGGCATTTTGGAATCCACCAATCCGTGCGGAGAAGTGCCATTGCTCCCCTTCGAAGCCTGCAATCTGGGATCCATTAACTTGAATAGGATGCTTAAGAATGAAGATGATGCCTGGCGAATGGATTGGGGGAAGCTGGAAAGGACTGTTGATGCTTCTATCAGGTTCCTTGACAACATAATCGATGTTTGTCATTATCCATTGCCATCGATCAATGCGATGGTTACAGGGAACAGGAAGATAGGGTTAGGCGTGATGGGATTCGCAGATGCCTTGCTGAAACTCAACATTCGATATGGGTCAGAAGAGAGTTTTGCATTAGCCAAACAGTTGATCGCTTTCATTAGGCAGAAAGCGACCGCCACATCCACCCGGATCTCGGAAGGCCGAGGAGCCTTCCCGAACATTGGTAAGAGCATCTATCGGCAGGGTATGCGCAATGCAACGGTCCTCAGCATAGCGCCGACGGGAACTATCTCGATGATCGCTGGTTGTTCGAGCGGCATCGAACCCCTCTATGCCATCTCCTATATCAAGCATGTGATGGATGGGATTCATCTGAGGGAAGTCCACCCCTATTTCGTTGAGCTCTTGCAAAAGCAAGGTAAGTTCAGTGAGGAAATCGTAGAATCCCTCACAAGAGCCCATTCGATCGCTTCTTTGCCTTCTGTTCCGGAAAGCATTCGGCGCATCTTCGTCACTTCCTATGATATCAAGCCTGAGGACCATGTCAAGATGCAATCAGGTTTCCAAACCGAAGTGGACAATGCCGTTTCCAAAACGATCAATCTGCCGAGCGACTCAACCCCGAACGACGTAAGGAGGATCTATGAACTCGCTCATCGACTCGGCTGCAAGGGCCNNTACAATCTACAGGGAAGGCTCGAAACCCGGACAAGTGATAACCCTCTCCGAAAGCAACAAGATCTGCCCGGATTGCGGTTCATCCCTTCGTTATGAGAGTAGTTCGTTTGCTTGTGAGGCTTGCGGATATGTGGCTGGTGGAGAATTGCCCTGAAAACGATGCAATCAATCATGATTGCCAGAAAAATATGTTTATAA
>PMBU01000146.1:0-9943 GCA_003153895.1 Methanomassiliicoccaceae archaeon
GTCGAAACCGAGTAATCTTATCTTTGTGGCGCCAAATTGCCTTGCAATGGACACCGCCCTGTCGCCGTCAGTAAAGCCTCCGTAATTCTTGATAACACCCACTTCGCGGCTTTGAGTTGTCCCCGAGATCAGGCCATTGAAATGTGGTACGTGCTCCTTCAATTGTGGAATGTTGTCGCCATGCGCATGCACGATGGCGATAGTGCCCTCGGCATTCGCCATGATCTGTTCCCTCACATTCCCATCAAGGTCGGTGACGATCAGATCAGGCAGCAGACCGTTCGCAAGGAGAACGGACGTGGCATTGTCCGCCGCGATGCTCGTTCCGACGATTCCGAACTCATCGAGATGCTCTTTCAGGTTCGACGCTCCCCCGCAGACCGTCACTTCTTTGTAAATGCGCCTCGAAATGCAACCGTCATCGCAGATCCGCTTATTGGCGAGGAGCGAGTTCAATATCTTCGCCGCCCGCTCGTCCTCCTTTCTCGAATAATTGAACTCCCTGATTATCGACTGATAGAGCGGTTCCCATTCCTCCCAACGCAAGATGACCACCTAGCTCGACGGCTCGATCGACTTCTCGACCTCTAATTGTTCCCCTTTCATTTCGTTCTGGTTGCGCAATGCAGCATTGAGCAGTCCCCCGAACAATGCTAGCATGAACCCGGTCAGTATCTCAAAGAAGACGAAGATCTCGTTGAACGCCCTGTAGCCCAGGAAGTATAGGGTAGCATCGAGCGCACCCTGCAGGATGAAGGCTATTGCGATTACTGAGAGTGTTACCACCAGATAGCTATAATGGACCTTGCTGGTCGAAAGCCAGAGATTGACGAACTTACCAGTGGACCAAGTTAGCCCAGCGAATGTCCATAGCCATATCGTCCCGCTTGCGAAAAGGATCGCCTGAAGCACGAAGTCGTCATTGATCACGTTCGAGGCGGCTTCGAAGCCGTATGATATGCCGGCGATCAAGAGGATCATGGTCAGTGCTGCGAAAGGTATCATCCAGCTTCCGGAACGTACCGCTCTTGCAAGGTTCAACGCTGAATTCTCGATCCTCTCGCCGACTTTGTATGCGTAGAATATCAAATATAGGCCAAGGACGACTGAAATGATGCCAACGCCCATTTCCGAAATCAGACCTGGCGTGGGAGTGCTGCTGTATTGGATCAACTTCGGCACGACCGCGAAGATGCCTAGGACCAGCAGAACGAGCCCGATCGGTGGCAACACGCGTTTGCGCACCTTGTCGTCCTGGAGCATCTTCATCAGGATGTAGTACGTGCCTTCGACGGTTGGCGCCTGCTTCACGAAAACCCGGCGAACCGAGTCGACCTTGACCCTGGAGGCGACCATCGGGAAGATGTATTCATCCTCCGCTCCATCGCTAACAAGTACCACCCTTTCTGGCTTGATCACCTCAAGCACGTTCTCCAATTGGGTGGCGAGCACCAGGTCGGACTCGTATCCCACCTTTGCATCTCCGCAGATGGTCGCTATCTCCGCCTCGATGCCCTTTTTCAACATCTCCTCATAAATGCTTATTGCGGCGAGCGTGGTGTTGATGTCAGAATCTTCCGGGTCCTTGAGACCAAGCGCAAGAGCTGCGTCGATGTTCTCCTGGCGTCCGATGAAGGGACTGTTCAGACCAGTCTTGACTCCGAAGTCATCGTCCCTGTCTACGCTGAGAACCAGAACCTTCATCTTCTCTCACTATCCAGATTTATTCTATTTGAAGTTTTGCAGGGCAATGGCATATGGAGAAAATAAAGGATGGATCGGCGATTCCCTACAGGGTTCAATCCTTGGGCGTTTTCGTGCTACGAACGCTATGTTCCACAATAATCTGAAAACGAATCTGGAGCAAAAAGGATTATAACGAAGGATGCGACTTAATGAGTGGTCAAATGGAGAGGAAGTCGGGATTCAAAGAATGTCCTAGATGCGGACTTAGAAACAAGCCATCAGCGGTCCAATGTGACTTTTGCGGATGGGAATTCCAAGACGCCTCTGATGAGTGGATCTCACATGTCCAGGTGTTGGAAAAGCTGAACAAGCAGACCGAATCTATTCTGTTAGACGATGAGGTTTCCAAACGGATAGAGTCCACTATCGTCCGTTCGAGTCGAGAACTAAATCCCATACCTCCCCCACCATTCATCGACATCCCCCGGGCAGAGGAAGCAAGACCAGTGGATGGCGAGCTCAAGGCAAGGGGAAAAGATTGGGCATCTTCCCGAATGCAGACCCCATCTATGCCTACCCCAGAGGCGAAGGAAGTCAAGCAATTCGTTGATACCATGATCGGAGAACCGACAGAGATCGACAACTCTGCTGAGATTGAAATATCAGATTCTGGCTCTTCAATAAAGGCTACTGCGCCGATGAGCCCTGTGAAAGACCTAGGCAAGACCTCGAAGAAAGCGGCGTTCGATAACAAGGACTTCTTGCTATCTTATGGCCTAATCGCGTCCGGTGCGGTCATCTATATAGTGACATTGATAATATTCGCGCTCTCAATCGCCCCCCTGCTCCTAGGATGGACTCTGGCCATCGTGGGTGCGATACTGATCACCTTCGGGGCTTCCTATGCATACGACCACGGCAAATTCGGGAAGAAGAGAGTCGCTTCTGCCAAGCATTTATTGGGAGAGAAAGAGAAGTTGGTGCTGATATGCCCTAGCTGCAACGAAGAGGTTGGGTCCAGGGACCGGAACTGCCCCGCTTGCGGTGCGAAATTCGGGAAATGAAAATTGTGGGTGTTGAAGATGAAGATAGTCTGGCATGGTCATTCTTGTTTTGAGATTGCCGATAAATTGACCGTGGCTACCGACCCTCATGATGGAAAATCATTGGGCCTTCGCGCACCGACCATCAAGGCGGACATCGTTCTCATTAGTCATGACCACTTCGATCACAACTGCGCTAGGATAGTCAAAGGCGATTTCACCATCGTACGAGAGCCTGGCCAACGGACGGTCAAGGGGATAAAAATAACCGGTCTGGAAGCGGACCATGACGATGCCAACGGTAGCAAGCGCGGAAGAGTCGTCATCTTCTCTTTCGTCCTCGATGGTGTCAGGTTCTGCCATTGCGGGGATCTTGGCAAGATGTTGGATCGAGATCAGATCGAGGCGCTCGGGCCGGTGGACGTTCTATTCGTTCCAGTGGGCGGTGTGTTCACGATAGATGGGGCACAGGCTCTCCAATTGATCGCAGCAATAAGACCGAAGATCGCGATACCAATGCATTTCCGCGTGGGCGGTCTCTCCTTGTCCATCCAGACCATCGACCAGTTTTTAGAAGGCATCCCCAAGCCCAAGCTCCTTCATGTTGGAAATTCGGCTGAGTTCGAAAGGGATGACCTGCCGCAAAGCACGGAGTATTGGGTCTTCTCACCTTAGGATCCTGAACGAAGCACCTAAAAGAGATCAGATTAGGTCGAGCGCATCCTCGACCCGGCCCAGCTCGATGGGCGTGCTCTTGTAGCCAATGACCGCCCCTTTGCTGTTCGCTATCATGCAGGCGCCGACCATTGGCGCTCCGTAGTTCAGAGTGCCTATCGCCGCGGCCACCTTCAATGATCGCCGGATCAGCTCCATCTCTTCTGGAAGAGCGGCGGGATGACACAACACACCCTTGTTCGTTGCCAGGCAGACGCTGCCGACCGTGGTATGCTCGGCAATTGCGGACTGGACCACATCGACCTTAAGCGTCTCCTCGATCGACCTCACGGTCTTCTTGGCCAGATCGGGATTGGCGATCGCTCCATTGTCATTGGTGAGGATGTTGTTCCCTGAAGCGTTCACCTTATCATTGATGCGATAGACAGGCAGATGCTCGGATAGGAACTCGACCTCGGTGTCTGTGGTCATATTTGAGACGACCGCGCCGAAGGAGTTCATCGATACCAGAGAGCCGATGAGGTTCGTTCCGGCGATGTTGCATTTCACGATCTTCACGTTCAATGCGACCTTGATGTCATTGATAAGGTTCTCCGGAGCATCCCTTGGTACAAAGGCCAGATCCTCGTTAGCGGCGCAATAGACGCCAACGTATGGATTGCCGTTGTAATGTGATAGCCGCATCATGTCAGGACTTGCTCACTCTTCCGGCAGCGACACTTCGACCAGACCATCCTCGAACTTGACGGCCCTTATCCGGATCCTTGGCGCGGGCTTCTGAATGCCGCACTTCCAGATTTCCTGGTTGAGCTCTTGGTCGATCCAAACGTCCTCTGGTTTGGCCTTCATGTGCTTTGCCACGTGGTCCCTGACCTCTTTGATCGCTTTCGATGCCTTCTTGCTGCGAGGTGAGGCTTTGGTGGTGAGCAGGGGTATGGTCATTATCTTCTCTTCTTCTGCCATTATGCCTCACTCCTTCAGCTTATTGTGTCTCCAGCTCCGCCTTTTCGGATGCCGGAGGAAGGTGCGGTTCGTTCGCATCATAACCCAAGCGGGAACCCTTCGGTTCTGCTTGACGTGCTTCAATAATCGTGTCTTCATTGCGGGGGGCTTATTCCTTGTCATGGGAATCACTTCCTTTCAATATTGATCTCACGCTTTTGCGGCGCTATCTTACGGAGGATCTGCTTCAGCATGTTATCGTCCACCTGCTGGTTGATCCTTCCGCTTTGTACAAGAGCGATGAGTTGGTCTTCCACTGAACGAGCGATATCGGGGTAGGCCATCTTCAGGGTGGCCAGGCGATCTCGTGCCTCTGGAGTCAGGATCTGACGCATGATCATCTGCTTTTGCGTGTCGATCTGCTTCTGCTGCTCCTCGGCCATCGCATGCTGCTGTTGCTGTCGCTGCAGGTCCGCCATCTTGCGGCGGCGCAGTTCGTCTAGCTCAGCATCGTCCACTTCCTCACCCCTCGAATTCACTTCTTTTCAGCGTCGGCGACTTCCTTTGCCGCCGCATCCAGCAGTTTCTGCCCTTTGGCAGTCACCACTCGACCTTTGTTCTTGTTCTTCGCGATTAGGCCGCTGGCTTCCAATTGCATCATGCACTTCCGTGCGATGTTCCTTGAGCCCTTGACCGCTTTGTTCGGCCTGGAGCCACGGTCGGCAAAACCACCGTACTCCTCGGCCAATCTAGAACTGCCGATCGGCCCCTTCATATATACCTTTCTCAGGATCGAGGCGGCACGGGTATGCCACCAATCCTTTTGAGTGGGTGCCTTTTCGGTATGTCTTCCAGTCTTAGCGAATTCAGCCCATTCCGGCGCTTTGATTGTTTCAATTTCCCGCAGCTTAGCTGCCACCTTCTCGATGAGCTTTTCTGCGGGGATATCATATGACGTAACCATTCGAATCTACCTCAAACGTTGGGCGTAACTCTCACTCAACGCAGGACAACTGAGCCGCTTAAGTGAGTGCTTATATAAAAGCGTTTTGCAATATCGGGACCTTCTGGGCCCTCATGATGGTCATTTACTTCCGACGTTGGCAAGGCGGTTCCCTTCTGCCCTATCTCCATGGTTTCTAATTGAGACAGGTTGAAATAGTGAATCCTGAATCTTTCGAACGTGAGGATCGTCATCGGCATTAGTGGTGCTTCCGGAGTCATTTACGGCGTCAGTTTGATGCAGGTGCTAGAAGCCGAAATCCTTTTGGTAATGTCCAAGACCGCGAAGGACATTCTGCGATATGAGACCGACCTCGCTGTCGAATCGGTCTATCAGTTGGCCGATGAGGTCTTCGAAGATGAAGATTTGTTCGCACCGATCGCTTCGGGCAGCAACCGCTTCGACGCCATGGTGTTAGTTCCCTGTTCCGAAAGCACTATTGCGAAGATCGCGAACGGCATCTCGGATACGTTGATCACCCGAGCGGCTGCCGTTTGCCTGAAAGAACACCGCCGCCTTGTAATAGTCCCGAGGGAAACGCCTGTAAGCGCGATAATGCTCGAGAATGAGCTCAAGTTGGCAAGGCTCGGCGTCGCAGTCGTGCCGGCAAGCCCTGGTTTTTATCCTAGGCCGAAGACAGTGCAGGAAATGGTCGACTTCATTGTCGGGAGGATCCTCGATCAGTTGGGACAGCCAAACGAGATGTTCGACCGCTGGAGCTAAGTGGAATGACCGTCTGTATGAACACGAATCATATCAACCGAGAACCAACATTTGTTCAGTGGCATCTTTGGAGTTGAAAGTGGGATAAAATAGTTTGAGGGTACAAATTTGGTAGGTTAAACCGCCCCCTACAGCTCTAGATTTAAATATTCTGTATTATTGATAAAATAAAATATCGGAAGGAGGGCTGAAACTTACCATGTCCCTTTTCTCATTGATGTCATCGTTATCTAATTAGATAATAATTGGAAATCTTGATCAGGTTCTCAAGTGACAAAGAGAATAACGATAACGAAAATCTATTGCCTTCAGCCCTTGAACGAATCTACTAGCTTCGCCTCGTGGAACACTCTGTCAACAAAGGAATAGATGAACCGGCCGATAATCGTCCCTTCCACTCTAATAGCGCGGCGCGTCTCCTTCTCCCTATAGACGATCATGGAATTGCTACCAGAAATGAGCATGAGCTCATTCCTTGCGGTCTTATCCCATTCGCTCGAAGGAAATCCGTCGCCCCCGACCAACCAATCCAGGGACGTGGGCTCGAGGGATGGCGTCCTCAGCAACCTTGCACTTCCCAGAAGCCCTCTGAATCTTTCTGGCTCGTTGCTCATTACCNNTTGAGGAGAAGGCTGTTCGACATCACGATCATGCCCAAAGGCGATTGCGACTTGGCGATGAAATCATCGATCTCCATGTCGATCGTACTCTCGCCTTGGACAAACCACAATGGCATGGGCATTTTGTCGCCTTTCTTCTTGAGGTCTTTAAGGCCACTCTGCACTGTGTCCGCCGTCTTGACAAGCTCTGTCCTNNATCTGATTTGTGACTTTGTCAGGGTCAACTGCCCTATAACGCAGCGGCCTCATAGCCCCGACTTCCGCAAAGCCCTTGACGGCCAAACGCTCCATGATGTCATAGACCCGAGACCGTGGTAACCCGCTTTGCTGGCTGATATCGGTGATCCCGCCCTCACCGATAGCCACCAACGCCACATATGCCCTGGCCTCGTATTCGGTGAGTCCTAATTTAACAAGGCCCTCGACAGGCGGGTTCATGTTCCTACTTTAGTAACAATAAGATGATAAAGATGTCTGCCGCATTACCCAGAAATTCGGGATGTTAGTATGGTGTTCGATAAGCTTGCCAATGTGATAACCAAGCATTACAAGAAGGTCCTAATTGCTTGGATAGTTATCCTGATAGTCTCAGTGCCAGCGATCCTGAAAGTCAGCGAGGTCATGTCGTATAATAGCACCGGAGTGACCGCCGGTGATTTCGAGTCAGTGAAAGCAGCCGAGATCATCACAAATGAGTTCCAGGGCTCCGTGGCTAATGGCACGGTCCTAATCGTCCTCCAGGCTCATAATGTCACTGACACCGCATCTAGGGATTATGTGCTCTCCCTCCAGGACAAGATACTGTCCTCCACTCAGCTTAAGAATTTCACGGGCATCACCAGCGCCTATACGGTCAACAGCATGGTCATGTTCCAAACCATCCTAGCTCTAGGGCCGACCATGAGGCCGACGGAGCAGCAGATCAACAGCACGGCCTTCCTAATTTGGGGAGTCCCGGCGTTGCATGTCCAGAACTGGGCCGTCTCCTATTCGGACTCAGAGGCGTATAACTCCACGAGCGTCCAACTCTCATACTATCTCACCCAACAGGGTGCGAACCAGACCCAGATCCAGCTAACTATGGGGTACTACAATGCCTTCGCAACCGCTTGGAACTCTTCCGGAGCGAACCCTTCCTTATTGGCCGACCCTGTGGCCCGCGCGAACTTTAGCGTAAACGCAGTGGCGCCCACCTTCATCGCCGGCCTATCGGTTGCGAATGAGCAGAAGCAGTTCATGATGGTTGTCTTGAATTCATTCAACCTGACGAGCTTCAACAACGCAATGGCGGTGCATGCGTTCACCCTGAGGATGATCAGCCAGGGCTCGACCATCACCAACATGACATTCCTACAGGAAGTCTATGACCTTGGCCCTTCCTATGGCCAGGAAGCCATCGATGCCTATGTCCGCTCAGTGATATCGAATGGGACACTGGCTACATACCCCGTGCATGTCCCCACGCAATACCTTTCCAGTCTGGTTTCTCCAAACGCGACGACTATGATCATCACCTTGTCGTTCAGTGTGGCCGGGGACTACGTGACCAATGAGGGGGTCCGGCCCATGTACGACAACATCGACGTGGTAAGAGGCCTCATCGGCGAAGTCAACTCAGAGACCGGCAACGCGATGACCACCTATGTTACCGGTGACGCCGCGATATCCGCGGACATGATGAAAAGCTCAATGGGGGACGTGGCACTAATCGAGCCAGTCACCTTCATTATCATCATCGTCCTCATGGGCATATTGTTCCGCTCGGTGATCGCTGAGTTCCTGCCGCTGGGTGCGGTGGGTGTTGCCTTGGGTGTAAGCCAGGCGCTTGTGTTCGTCATTGGCTCCACTGTTGCTCAGATCGACTCCACCATCACAACCATTCTCTTCGCCTTACTAATGGGAGTCGGGACCGATTATTCGATATTCATCGTTACCAGATACCGCGAGGAGAGGATCAAGGGTGCCACCAGGGAAGAGGCGGTGCACACCTCCGTGACCTGGGCCGGCGAGTCCATCGTGACCAGCGGGCTTACGGTCATGATCGCCTTCTTCGCCATGGCACTGGCCCAATTCTCCTTCGTCCAGACCATGGGGCTCGTCATGGGCATGGCGATCGTGGTCGCCTTGATGGTCGCGCTCACCCTCGTCCCGGCTATTCTGATGCTGCTTGGGAACAGGATATTCTGGCCTACCACCGGTGAGCGGTGGAAGAAGTACGCCACCAACATCATCCAGAAGAAGAGAGAGGGCAATCACGGCTACTTCCACAAGGCAGCCTCGTTCGCCGTGAAGAACGCCAAGATCGTGGTGGTCATCGCAATAATGGTGTCAATCCCCGCCACCTACATTTACATGGCGGCAGAACCGAGCTTCGACTTCATTGGAGCCATGGGCAATTCAGAAAGCATCGAAGGGATGAAGGCTCTATCCGCGGACTTCGGGGCTGGGCGCATCATGCCGATCCAGGTCGTGATCACTAGCGAGACCTATGTCTATGAGAACGGTGGGTTCAACGTCGCGTATCTCAACGCGATCGAGAATCTGACGGCTTCGATAGCAGCTGACACGTCCATGGTTCAACAGGTGACCGGCGTGACGCGACCGTATGGCACTTTGTTGGATTATCGTAACATCTCTTACATGCCAGAGGAGCAGCAAGCCTTGCTCGCCAAAAGCATGCTTCAGAACGTGGGGAGCAGCAACAAGACCGTCCTGTTGACTGTGGTACTGAAGGCGGAGCCACAGAGCAATGTGGCGGTCAGTTACATATCCACACTGAGGGAGATGGTCAAGGACACTCAGGCTGTCGAGCCGGAATTAGCCGCATCAACGATCCTTGTGGGCGGTAGCACTGCGTCCCTCTATGACCTGAGCACTAGCATCAGCCAGCAATTCAGCATGATCGAAATGATCGTGGTTATCGGCATCTTCATCGTACTGATGTTCGTGCTTGGCTCCTTGCTATTGCCCCTGTTCGCGGTGCTCTCGATCACGATGAGCATCGTCTGGGCCTTCGCCATCACATATTTGGTGTTCGGTTCGTGGCTGGGTCTACCGATCCTGTTCATTGTGCCGCTGGTACTCTTTGTTATGTTGATGGGCATAGGCATGGACTACAATGTCTTCATCCTGACCCGCATCCGTGAGGAGGTGCACAAGGGCAAAGGGTTGAACAACGCGATCGTGGACGCGGTGGACTGGACTGGAGGCATTATCACAGCGCTCGCCCTGATCATGGCTGGCGCCTTCGG
>PMBU01000146.1:9972-13724 GCA_003153895.1 Methanomassiliicoccaceae archaeon
CTCATGGGCAAATGGGCATGGTGGGCGCCAGGAAGATTGCAGCGCGAGGGTCGCCAGGAGAAGATGAAAAAGTCGAAACCTGGGAAGACCCAGTGAGAAACCTTTTACCATTCCCCTTTAGCGTTATCCAATTGGATAATATTAGGTCTTACTTAGCCAGTTAATTCTTTCAGCCGGAACATCGCCGCATTCGTTCCTAAACATTAGATTCCGGAAGCATAGTATTCGGATGAGATTGATGAACTACCCAGGCGTTTGCATATATGGTTGACTCTCTCCTACCATTTTTGCTGCTCATGTGTAACACGATTATGGCCCCAATGGGGCGCTCATTCAACATATATGGCAGGTCGCCTCGGTTGGGCCGCTCGAGCCTTTCTATGTGGGTCAGGCGCACTATCATCGTCTGCCGAGTAAACGGATATTTCGCAGCCGATCTCTTGGGCGATGAACTGTGCGGCATTCACAAGGAATTCCCCCTCTTCTAGCATGACACTAAGCTTCTCTAGCTCCTGGGGAGACCTCTTCATCAACTCTTCGGCCATCTTCCGCGCGAAGTCCGATGCCTCTTTCCCCTTGACCCTGATCTCCGGTTCCATCATGATCGTTTTTGTTAGTGCAGGAACGCTGAGCTGCTTCTGCTTGGCCATCGATATCGCTCTATCCCAGACCGAGAGCTTCCACGCTGATGACGTGTAGAATGACAGCCTTTTTGGCATAATCCCTGTGACCTTGAGTATCTCGTTCACATCCGCCAAGACGCCTTTGAGGTACTCTTCCGCCTGCTCTGCATGCGAATCCATCTCTTCGATGCGCGAACAAGCGAATTCGGAAGCGGATACCAGATCACTGTGACCGGTCTGTTCCCAGAGCTCCTCCGCTATATGCGGGGTGATCGGAGCCATCATTCGGACCCAGATATCGATCACCCTCTTCGCAACCTTGCCGTTGCGCCCGCCCCGCCTAACATACCAGCGCACATCGTTGAGCATCTCGAAGTAGACCTCTCCTGCCAGATTCCTCATGTCATACTGCCCCATCGCCTGCTTCACGATGTCTATTCGGGAGTTGGCACGGGATAACAGCCAACGGTCAATCGTCTCCATTCCTTCCTTTTCATCGAGGGCATTGAGCTCAAGGAATGACTTAATCAACCGTTCCAGTCTACCTTTGTAACCATCGATGGCCTCTTCGTCCCATTCAACGTCCGCGAACGGAGAGGCGATATGAGCGTAGTACAAGCGCAATGAGTCGACCCCGAAGTGCTCCGCCGCGCCGGGTATCGGCTGGGCGCCTCCCTTCGACTTGGATATCTTGCCGCCACGGCCGATTACATACCAATTGACGAAGATCCCCTTTGGCCAGAGGTCCTTCGGTAAGATGGCGACGTGATTCTTCAAGAAGGCGGGGAAATGCACGGTCATGTGTTCCTTGCCGCCAAGGTTCATGTCCAGGGGATAGAAGTACTCGACCTCCTGCCTCATAGACATCAAGATGGATCGGTCGATCCCGGCGTCTTTGGACACCTGCTGCGAATCGCCCTTGCCGATGAACACGAAGTCCAATACCGCCTCGGTGAGCTGTCCTTCTTTGACCCTACCATCCCTTACATAATGAGAGATAAGGTAAAACAAGGGATAGAGCGTGGAATCCGATATCGCTTCGATTATCCATTTATCGTCAAAGGGGAACCTCGTGCCGAGCCAGTTCCCTTGTCTGGCGCAAGCCCGCTCCCTGAACCAATCAAGGACGCCAGCTATGTTCGTGTAATACTCCGTTGGAAGGATGTTCATCTCCTTAGCATGGTCCTTGCATTGCGCTGTAAGAGGGGCATTGGCATAGTCGATGAACCATTGGTCTGGCACTTTCTTGATGACAACCTTGCCGCCGCACCTGCATATCACTTCTTCGGATAAGTCGTAGAATATATCCGCTTCGCCCATGGAGATCATCAACGCCTTGATCTCGTCCTTCGCTTTCTCAACTGGCATACCAGCATAGTTGCCACAATTGGCGTTCATTCGACCGGTGTGGAAACCTGCTTTGTATATCTCCTTCTTCGCCTCCAGCAATCGTGGATCTCCACTTCTCTTGATCCCCATCCTCTCGGTGATCTCGACGGCTGGCATCGGTCCCCAGCCCTTCGTGTCTATGATGGCGATAGGAACGATTGCTCTGACAGCGTCAGCGTTCAATCCGAACCTTGCAAGTTCCACAGGATTATCTTGAAGGTTCTTCAGGGCGATCCAATCGTCCGGCGCATCCGATGGGACGCTTGTCACAAGGCCAGTGCCGACGTTTGGATCGCAGAAAGCCGCAGGCAGCACAAGAATCTCGCGATGGATCACTGGCGCGATGCATTTCTTCCCGACGAGCTCGATTCCTTTGATCGTACCGACGATCTCCAGGCCCTCCTTCTGGTATCGCATCTTCTCCAGCGATTCATTCGATATTATCCAGATCTCATTGCCGAATTTCACCTTGGAGTATTCAACATCGGGATTGATCCAGAAGTTCGTTTGGCCATANNGTCTCCGAGGCATCTATAGCCACAGGGCCGCAATTGATGCAGACAGAGGCAAAATAGGGTTTCTGGATCAGCAGCCCTTTATCCATCAGCTTCCGGAACTGCCATTGTATGAATCTGCCATACTCAGGGTAGATAGTGCAGGTGAAACGCCTCCAATCGGCCAGAAAGCCGAATCGCTTCCAATAATCGTTAACATAAACTTCGTTGAAGAAATCCACCACGCCATTTGGTGTCTTCAGCCGATCCAGGTCCTCCCTTGAGCAGCCATTGCTCAGAAGGTACTCCAAGGTATTCTCATCGCCCCTCCGCACCCGATTTGCCAGGCTTATCGCCCCGTTCCCAGTGGCATGCGTTCCGACCGGGAATAGGACATTATATCCCAGCATCCTCTTGTATCGGGCTATGGCATCCACATAGGAGAAGCCCCTCATGTGCCCAACATGAAGATATCCAGTGACCCCAGGGTATGCAAAAATGATCATGAATTTGGGGCGGTCGCTGGGGTTGGCCTCATTAATCCTTGCCGAGTACCAACGCTCCTGCCATTTTCTTTCCATTTCAGCCGACCCATTGGCCATTCCTGCACCTCTGGGCCGTTATGCCAATCAGTTCTAAATAGGGTTTCGGTCCATTTGGCGATCGATTTTCACTGTTATGGGATGACTGGACAGCTTTCGTTGAAATGCTTTGTAATTAGTAAGACAAAATATGACTAATGGCAAACTATTAAATATAATCGTATGACATTCATATGACAGTCTGCGATGCGGACATCGGTGTNNATTCTCGAGCTAATCGACGATTTCGTCGAGAAGCGCCCTGAATTCTCGAATCGGTCTCACTTAGCTCGAATAGCTCTCCGCGCGTTCATCGAAGGGGCACAGGAGACACCGGTGTCGGAGGAAGCGGGGAATCGCGTAACGATCGAGGTACCGACTGCACTCCTTCACGTGATGAAGACCATGGTGGAGGAAGAGGGGCTCTATAACTCGATCACCGATGTGATATTGGAAACTCTCCGAAACGAGTTCGTTTCCAAGCAATACCTCGAGGAAGCCAAGAAGCGCGCCCTCGAGTCACGGCACGACGCTATGCAGATTCTCTAACGGAATGACAGATGCGAGGCTGTCGCTCGGGAAGTCGACGGAAGGGATGGGATGCACGGTTACCAATGGCTGATAGGTCACCTGCTCCTAGCAATAGACCGGGAGGCCTGAACAAT
>PMBU01000062.1 GCA_003153895.1 Methanomassiliicoccaceae archaeon
ATATTAAACCTTGACCATTCGTCGAAGAGATGGTCTGGATGAAGTATTCGGTCATTTGGAGATGCTATACCCTCCAATCCCCTCGAACCTTTCATATGCTGCTACCTCCAAGATTCCGCTCTTCATGTTAACAATCTCATGGGAAACCCCTGCAAGAAATTAAATGAGAAGAAAATTTGATAAATTCAAGTAATATTGGCTAAACGGCCTTTATAAGATACTTCTAGGAATACAAATTCTTGCGTAATAATTCCTTCAATAAAAAGCATTAACAATGTGAAGGAACTTAACGACCATAGTTGTTATGGTCGTTGATGTTCCGGTAGCAATAGGTCTTTTCACCATCCTTGCTCTCGTCCTTTTCCTTCCCTTCAAAATCAAAATAATAGAACAAAACCTTGAACCCTTCTTCTTGGTGATGGGTCTTGCGGCCATGACTATCTCAGGGCTTTGGAGTCTAAGCGTTATTGAGGATGCTCTAATGGCTCCTGTATTAATTGATGGCATTCCGTTAGGAATCTTCCAAATTGTTCTTGTGGCAGGCCTCGCAATTCATTATTTCAATAAGCCATTTTATGCCGGGATAAGTCGTTTATCAAGAAAGCTGGGTCCAGCGACATTCATCTTCGTGATTATTACCTTGCTTGGTCTTATCTCAAGTTTGATCTCTGTAATCGTTGCCTCAGTAATATTAGCCGAGATCGTCATGGCTTGTCCGTACGAGCGCAAAATCAAAATAGACTTGACAATCGTAACATGTTTCGCTGTTGGTTTGGGGGCGGCCTTAACACCGCTTGGAGAGCCCTTATCAACAATTGCAATCAGTAGGTTGGCTGGCCCGCCCTATTTTGCAGGTTTTTTCTTTCTTATAGACCTTGTCGGGGTTTACGTAGTCATCGGCGTAATATGTCTAGCTCTCTTTGGGGCTATATGGATAGGGAGGAAAATATCCCGATCTGGCAAAAATGACCCAGAGGGCAATGCCAAGTCCATTGGTATAGGGGATAAAGAAAGCGATGGTAAATCCGTATGTGATCTTGAGCATTCAGTGTATAAGGAAACACTTAGAAGCGTAATCCTCAGAGCGGTGAAGGTTTTCATCTTCGTTGCCGCACTCATTCTTCTCGGAACAGGTCTTTCCCCTTTGATCATTTGGTTCTTCACCCAGATACCGCCATATGGCTTGTATTGGGTCAATATGCTCTCTGCCGTTGTTGATAACGCCACCTTGACTGCGGCAGAGGTGGGTCCGGCACTATCATTGATCCAAATTAAAAGCGCCCTTCTTGGCCTGCTGATTTCTGGCGGGATGCTCATTCCTGGGAATATTCCCAACATCGTCGCCGCCGCAAGGCTGAAGATCACAAGCAGGGAATGGGCAAGGATAGGCGTGCCAATAGGCCTTGTGATAATGGTAATCTATTTTCTGATATTACTGCCCTCTTACCTATAGAAAGCCATGAGCATGTAAAATCGCTGTTAGTGGGAAGAAAATGGCGCCTTGAAGGCGTTGTTAGTCCTGCCTGCCAACGGACTCTTCGTTTCCGCTGATGGAGCGATGCGTCAGATTGTCATAGTCATTAATTATCCGAATAGCCTTACAATTTCGCTGTTTCATGGCTATTGATATTGGAATAATCCTGGTTGAGCTATTTTTTCTGGTCGTACTTGCACGTGTCGCTGGATTAATTTGCGAGGCGGTTAAGGTTCCGGCAGTGATCGGTGAGATCCTGATGGGCATGGCTATCAGCAATATTATCATCGGTGGGAGCTCCATCTTCTCTTTCCTTCAATTGAGCAGCGAGTCGAACTTCCCGATATTTCAGGTACTCGCAGATCTTGGGGTAATATTCCTCTTGTTCACGGTTGGACTTGTAACACCCTTCTCAGAACTACGTAAGATAGGCAAAACAGCGACGCTGGTCGCGACACTCGGGGTTATCTTGCCGTTCTTGGCTGGAATCTCCATTATCATTGCATTCAATGGAAGTCTTTTGGAGGGCTTATTCATGGGTGCGGCAATGACGGCCACCAGCGTCGGGATCACTGCCAGGGTGGTCAAGGACTTAGGGGTCACAGATTCGATTGAGGCAAAAGTCATCATCGCTGCAGCGGTGATCGACGACGTGCTTGGACTGATTGTCCTTGCAATGGTAACAGGAGTAGGAAAAGGGGGATCGCTAGAGATACTGGACGTGGCAGTTGTGGCAGGGCTTGCCGTAGGATTCGTTCTCGCGGTCATGTACATAAGCACCCTCATACCCAAAGCAAGGAAATTGGTGGAAAGTCGAAACCGCGCCAAAAGCAGAAAGAACTTGCTGCCCACTCACTTTAGTCCACTGCCCTTCGCACTCATGATTTGTTTTGGGCTATCTGCCCTCGCTTCGTTCCTGAGCCTCGCTGCCATTGTGGGGGCTTTCCTTGGTGGGATGTTGTTCGCAGAGTTCAGGGATATCTGGCCTTGTGAGGATCAATTCGCACCCATCAATGAATTTCTGGTCCCATTCTTCTTCTTGCTCGTTGGGATCAATGTAAGTGTGAGCACTATCTTTGTGCCGGAAACAATGGTCCTTGTGATCGTCATCAGCGTCGCGGCCATCCTCACCAAGTACATTGGGTGTGGCTATGCCGCAAGGAAGATCGGCAAGGGTTCCGCCATGATCGTTGGTTTCGGCATGATGCCTCGAGGCGAGGTGGGAATTATCATCGCGTCGATAGCTCTAGGGACGGGTATATTCCCCGGTTCGCTATACGCCACGGTTGTGGCCATGTCTCTTATCACCACGCTCGCAGCACCTTCCCTAGTCGCATATGCTTACAAAAGAAAAGACCGCCTTTATGGCAGAGGACTGCGATTGTTCAAAGGCTGATTGGAACCTGAAACAAATGAACTATGCCGGGAATGCATACTTAAGAATCTCAACGACAAATATTGTGGCAACTGCAAACCCGATCACGAACAGCGGATTGATCTTGAAGGCCTTCTCATCCTCTGAGTCGAAGTAGCGGATAAGGCCTGCGGCCGATTGGAAACCGGTCTTGCTCTTGCTGTCCTTGGGCATAGATTACCGTCCGATTGCAACGTGACTGACCTTTATATTCTTTTTGAGGGGGGAATGCCTCCCTTCCCTTGTAATCCGATTTCGATTACGTAATATACATGTCCGTGCTGGAGCGATCGAATCCTTTTACTAGCTCGAGGCTGGAGTTCTCCGGAGGCTTCCAGCCAGCCAAAGGATAGACCAAATTAGGCATGAAGTGCCCCAAGTCGATCGCTAGATGGGTTGCCGGGTGAGTGGGACCGAAGATCTTCTGGCTGATCTCCAATGCCAGTGCTCTTGTCGCCTCCTCGTCGATGATCCCCAATGTATGGATGTATTCGTGCAGTAGGATGTGAAAGACATATGGCTTGTAGAGCGCGGGGTCGGTCTGCTTGATCCGCGCTAATGGAAGGGTGTTCATGACGATGATGTTGGTAGCCACCGGATAGAACGCTCCGACGAAACCTTGCGGCCCGCCGCCCAAGTTGGAAAGCCCGAGCATCAATCCCGACCTCTCCTTGCCCGTATTCTTGCGCACCGCTTGCTTGACCAGCTCGAATATCTCTGGGATATCGTGTGTCCGCTCCAATTTTTCTGGAAAGATTAAGTTCTCGACCACATCCATCAATTCTTCAGTTCCGCTATTTAAGCGAATGTCAACATGCTTCGCCTTGTCATTGAGTATTCTCTTCCAAGAAAGATTGAAGAGCCATGAGTTGGTATTTTCATGTATGGGGATAGAATGAAGATCGGCATGATAGGGAAGGGCAATGTTGGTAGCCACCTGGGAAAAGGATTGATATCTGCTGGGAATGAAGTGAAGTTCGGTCACAGGGATCCGAAGGAGTCTGCCGCAGCGGCGGCAGCATTTGGCGATGTTATCATACTGGCCGTGCCATTTTCAGAGGTGAAGAACGTTGCCAAAGACGTTTCTGTTGCAGTCGATGGGAAAATCTTGGTCGATGTCACCAATCCCATTGGGAGCGGAATGAGCCCGCTTCTTGGTTCCAATACATCTGCTGCGGAAGAGGTCCAGAAGCTCTTCCCGAAGGCAAAGGTCGTGAAAGCATTCAACTATGTCTTCGCTAAAAACATGGAGAAGGGAAGGCTCAACAATGAGCAGCTGACTGCTTTCATCGCCGGTGACGATGCGGATGCCAAGAAGAAGGTGATGGCTCTATCTAAGGAGATTGGCTTCGAGCCGCTAGATGTCGGCTCAATTGTCTCTGCGAGATATCTCGAGTCCATGGCGTTCCTAATTATCGGACTAGGCTATGGGATGAAGATGGGACAGGAAATCGGGTTCAGGTTGATCAAGCATGATTAGTTGAACATCAACTGATGGCTTCGGTTAATTCGCAGTCAATCTGGTCCTATCGGCAATGTTAATAAAGCCCGTCGTTGCTGAGGGCGGCTGATAACATGCACTGGGCGGACGTCATCGCCAAGGACCTGCTGGCCAGATCAAATACTCAACTGATCTCCACCGGCATCACCCCTTCGGGCTACATTCATGTGGGCAGCTTACGGGAAGCCATCACCGCGCAGGCGGTCTTCAAGGCCTTGAAGCAACAGAAGGCGGACGTCAAACTGATCTACATGGTCGATTCGTTCGACCCTCTGAGGAAACGATACGCCTTCCTACCAGAGAGCTACGATGCTGAGATCGGAAAGGTCATCAGCGAGATATCGTGCCCATGCGGACAGCATTCCTCTTATGCCGAGCATTTCATCAAACCGTTCTTGGATAGCATCGCGGAGCTCGGCATCGAGCCGGAGATCCATTGGACCCACAAGCATTATGAGCAGGGCGACTTCGCCTCTGCCATCGACACCATAATCCAGAAGCGGGAACTGGTGGCGACGATTCTGCGCGAGGTGACAGGGCGGGACGTACCAGAGGACTTCTTCCCCTATTCCCCNNGCGGACGTGCGCAAGGCCGACGGCAAGCTGCCCTGGCGACTGGAGTGGGCGGCGAAGTGGAAGATATTCGGCGTCACATGCGAGCCGTTCGGAAAGGACCATGCCGCGGCCGGCGGGTCCTATGATACGGGAGTAAGATTCGCCAGGGAGGTGCTCATGAACGAGCCCCCCTTCCCAATTCCGTACGAATTCGTGCAACTGAAAGGAAAGGGGCAGATGCACAAGTCGACCGGTTCCACGGTCACGGGAGTGGACGCGCTGCGCATCACACCGCCGCCTGTGCTCAACTATAACTTCCTGCGCTACAACCCGGACCGACATATCGACTACGATTCTGGATTGGGAGTGCTCGATGTTGTGGACGACTACGACCGGGTGGAGAAGCTCTTCTATGGAGGCGAGGTGGACGAGAAGGAGCGGGACCTGCTACGTGCGTACGAGATAGCGCAGCCGAAGGGGCCGCGCGCTCATCTGCCGGTGCAGATCCCCTACCGCCACTTGGTCCAGGTTGTGCAGATCGTCGATGACTTCCAACGGGTGCTGGACATCCTGAAGCGCACCGAGAACATCGCTTCCATGGAGGAGAGGGATATCGAACTGCTCCGGCAGAGGGTAGAGTGCGTGCGCTTCTGGCTCGGTGGCTTCGCTCCCGATGAAGTGAGGTTCTCCATCTGCAAGACGATGCCCGCGGTGCAATTAGGCGAGGCGGACGTGAACTTCCTGAGGTGCATATACTCCTCACTGAAGGCGCTGGATTGGAACGGAGACCGGATCCACGATACTGTCTACGAGAGCGCCAAGTCGTGCGCCATCGGCGCCAAGTCCGGCTTCCAGTGCCTCTATCAGATATTTATAGACCGTAAGCAAGGGCCGAGGCTAGGCTACTTCCTCTCTACGCTGGACAAGGATTTCGTGCTGAACCGGATCGAGGAAGCGATTCGCTCGTCCATGATCTCAAGTCCGCCCGCTTGAGGCGGTGCGCTCCAGAAATCCAATGCCTATTTCAGGACGCCTACCTCTGTCAGCTTGTCCGGCAGGTACTTGTCGGTAACATAATCCAAGCCGTACTTCGCCAGCGCCTGCTGCTCTGCCTTCTTGCCGAGCTTGAGCATCAGCTCGATCTCGCCCCGCCAGAACTCGTCCACGAACCGCGGGTCCTTCTGTTCCGCCTCCAAGGCCTTGATGTCTCGGTCGGTTAGCTTGTCCGTCGGCAGGTCATAGTTCTCTATGTCCGACGCGGTGATGCCGATGAACTCTGACGTCGGCGTGGCAAGGTACTCGGAGATATGCGCGGTCTTGATCGCGCCGTAAGCCACGGAAGCGAAGATGCGGAAGGACCAGGGGTCTCCGTCGGTGAAGACCACCACTGGCAGATGAACCTCTTCGTTCAATCGCTTGATGAAGCGGCGGGTGCTCCTGGCTGGCTGCCCCTTGAGATGCACCAGGACTGCGTTCGAGTCCTCGGGAAATCCGTTCTCGACCAACCGGTCGAACATACCGCCGGTCTCGATGGCGATGATGAAATCTGCATTCGTGGAAAGTATCTTGACCTTGTCCTTCTCCACGTTATAGGGGATGCCATATCCCGAATCCCCGACATCCTCCAGGCAGTTGATGCGCTTGACCTTGCCCTTGCGGTCCTGCTCCTCGATCGTGAGATCTCCGATCACGCTGGCGCCGTTCTCCTCCGGCCGCAGCTTGAAGTCCTCGCGCATCAAGCCAGTCACGACCTCCAAATCCTCGGCGAGGTTGTTCGATTCGTCCTGCGAGTGGAACTTGCCCTTCTCCCAGCCCTCGGAGATATAGTACATCTCCCTGAGGGTGGAGGACTTCTTCTCCTTGATCATGTCCTCGATGAGCTCCATGACGTACATGGTGCGGAGGAGCATCAGCGCCCCCTGAGTCTTCTTGGCGCTCCTGGCGCCGCTTGCGTTGCCGTACTTCCAGACCGAATGTTTCGGGTCGAAGCGGATGTTGCTCTTGGTGCGCAGCGGGATCGACATCTTGGGGATCTTGCCCGAATCGATCTGGTCATAGATCGACTCGGCGATCTCGTAGAGCTTCTGCACCGCCTCCTTTCCCTCCTCAGTCATCGCTCAGCGCCTCCTTCGACTCATCGTAATCCACTTCGTCCTCTTCCTCTTCCACCGTCGCCACCTCGGGCGCGGCCACCTCGGTCACCTGCAGGCGCTGCACGTCCCAATCTCCAGGCAACGGGTCGGCTCCGATGATCAATGTCGGGTCTATCCCGCTGGCATAGAGCTCGTTCTCCTCGTAGAGTTCCTGGTCCAGCCCGACCAGGTCGAACTTGACCTCCAGGGTATCGGTGGACTTGATCGGCCTCAGCTCCCAGGTGACCTTCCCGTCCTCCTTGATCTCTATCGGCTTAGGGTCCATGCTCTCTGAGTCGAGAAAGCCCGATGGAACGACGGCGTGAAGATTGAACCGGGTGCTGTGCGGTGTGTAGTTGTAAATGATGATCCTGGATTTGTGCCTCTTCTTCTCGAAGACGACAGAGTCGTCCACCCAGACAACGTTCATTATCTTTGTGATGCTCCCGCTGAGCTTGGGGACCGGCCGACCGACGATCTTGGCGGACTTCTTGGCGATCATCGGCAGGATCTCTTGCACGATTTCGAACTTGGTGCGCGTCCTGGCCTTCGTCTCCTTCTTATTTAGATGGACCTTGAGGCGGCGCCCGCATTCTCGCAGGGCGAGCTCGATCTCCACTTGGATCTCAGGTATGCTCGCCACTGCCTCCTTAGCCTCGGATGTGAACGGCACTTTTGTTGAGGCAAGATGCACCAGGATGATTGCTGGACCGAATGGAATGCCAGAGCCCCCCCTTTGCTCCAGCCCATAGCGGCGCCAGTCCACGTTCTCGACCGCCTTGGTGAGGACACAGGCGCCCTGCTGATAGAGGAGCGGGACGCGATTGGCGAAACGCAATAGCGTGACCTGCTGGTCGGCCGGAAGGTTGCCTCCGTAGACGATGCCGACCTCGACCTGGAATGGGTTGCCGGAGTACACTTTCGCTGCCCTGGAGACCGGGGGTGAATAGAATTCTGGCTTCGTTTCGTCGAGAACGTTCTTCAGGCCCTTGCGGATGAGCGCCTCGCCGATAGGGGAGATGCAATCTGTCTGTGGCGGTAGGTACTTCACCGATTGCAGCGCCTCCAGCAGCTTCTTGTATTGCTCGAGGGAGAGGTTGGTGGTCTTTGCCGTTTCGGATAACCCGGACCTCTCGCAGATCTCCTTGGCGAGCCTTTCGGAGACGCGGCTGAAATCGGTCTTCAGGAAATCTCGGAGGTTGCGAGTGCGCGAGGCCCGCCCCATGTTCATCAACGTGCCTAGCTCCACTCCCTCTGGATGAGGCCGGATCTCCTTTGTGACCGGCGGCAGCTTGTCCGTAGCGCGAGTGTAGATGAACGTCTTCCCATCCGGGTCGATGAAAGTAATGCTCGTATGCGGGTTGACTATGGCGACCTGGCGGAGATACTCGAGCACCGACTGCTTGCCAGCGACGTAGCGACCGGTCAGGAAGAGCTCGACCTTAGTGCCGTGCTCCTTCTCGTCCCACATCACGAAATCCTCGGAGACGATGGAAGGGGAGTTGGTCTTGGTGTTGAGCATTATCTCCTTTACCGCGGCCGGTTTGTCCTTCTCGGTCTTCGACATGACACGGGTCGGCTTCCCGGTGGTTATCTGGCCATACATCACAGTTGCCGAGATGCCGATGCCTTGTTGCCCTCTCGACTGGCGTATGGCGTGGAATCGCGACCCGAAGAGCAGGCGCCCGAAGACGTTGGGGATCATGTTAGGAATTATGCCTGGCCCGTTGTCCTCCACCGTCATCTTGAACTCGTTCTGGTCGACCTTCTCGAGCCGTACCTTGATGTCAGGCAAGTAGCCAGCCTCTTCGCAGGCGTCAAGGGAATTGTCCACCGCCTCCTTGACCGCCATGATCAGCGCTTTCGTTGGTGAATCGAATCCTAGGATCTGCCGGTTGCGCTCGAAGAACTCCGAGACCGAGATCTCCTTCTGCTTCTTTGCCAGACTCTCTGCAATGGAGGGCATTCTATCGCCTCAGCTGGATGGAATATAAATCATGCATCCCGTTGTTCCGTATGCAGGGATGCGATAATAAAAGTGTTGGGGTTACTGCCAGTCTGCTCAATCCTCGAACTTCTTGCCGCAATTCCAGCATTGCGTGTCCGTTTCTTTCACGGTCTTGCCGCAATCCGAGCAGATGAACTCGTTGCTCTTTGCCTTGACTTCAGTGGTCGCAGCGGGCGGTCGGTCGTCCTCTTCGAACTTCTCCCCGCACTGAGGGCAACTGTCGGCGCTGGCGGGCACTTCACTGCCACATTCCGAGCAGACGAACTTCTCCGTTGTCTTGGGAGATGGCTTTCGAACAGATCCTCCACCTTGAGCCTCAAAGCGCTTCTTCGACCTCTCCATCCACCAGGTCAAGAGGACCAGGAGATAGAACAGAAGTCCGACGTTGAGGAACATCGTCAGGGGGACCGCCCTTAGCTCGCTCCACAATATCTCGTCATTGGTCATCGTATAAGGGCCCCAAGACAGCTCAGTGGTACTTACGACGCTATTGTCGGACTTCTCATACGAAAATCCAAAATTGTAGATACTTGAGACGAACGTGCTATTGAAAACATATCGATGTCCAGTGCCGGTGTAACTCTGATCTAGAGTGAGATTATATGGAGTTCCTTCGCTAGCGCGATAATAATTGTAAACAGTTACGAAAATATGAGGAGTGGAATTCGTCCCTGTGTAAATGACGGAGAAATTGAAATTGGCCGCATCGGTCCCCCGGAATGGGGTGATGCCTCCACCAGTAAGAACGTTGTCAGAGGTGTGCAATGTAATTGGCACCTCGTCCTTCAGGACGGAATAGTATGTCAGGCCAGATGCGATCCCCAGGATCAGGATGAGGACCGTTCCCCAGATCAATTGCTTTTTGCGGTTCGTCAAACCGAAGTACCGCGGAAGACCGAAGATGACCAAGGCGATCACCGCGGGGAGCAGGCAGAACAACACGCTGCCGACGATCAACAGGAAGTAGGCGATGAAGCCGCTGAGCACAAGTCCGAATGGAATGGCAATCTTGCTCTTCCTGAAGTTATCCAAGGATTCTTTGATTCCACCGGTTTGGGCCATCTCAGGGAAATCTAACTGCCATCCTTAAACCTTTGTATACATGCCAGAACCAACATTCTTATAGCTCGGTCATCTCGCACTGGCAGCTACTCAGAACGATCTTTCTAGAGTTCTAGATTCGATTTATTCGAAGGTGCGGCAAGATTATATATGCGAAATTTGTCTCAAAAATTCCATTTGGTGTTGAGATGAAGACAGTGGTTGTGGCTATTGGCGGCAATGCGATATTGCATGCCGGAGAAGAGGCCACTCTTGAAAACCAGATGCGGAACCTGCGCGAGACCTGTACCCATCTGGCGCGGATGATCCGATCCGGGTATAATATGGTCCTTACCCATGGAAATGGCCCGCAGGTGGGCGATATTCTTCTGCAGAACGAAATAGCTAGGGAGAGCATCCCTTCGATGCCATTGGATGTCTGCGTCGCGGAATCCCAAGGGCAGATCGGTTACATGATCCAGTCGGCCTTGACCGAGGCGTTGGCCGTGGAAAGGGTAAGGAAAGTGGTTGTTTGCGTCCTCACCCGGGTTGTTGTGGATCCCGATGACCCAGGTTTCGAGAAGCCGACCAAACCGATCGGTCCCTATTATACTGAGGAAGAGGTCGAGGCGGCCAAGAAAGCGCGCGGTTGGGAGTTCATCCTGGATCTCAAGAGGGGTGGATATCGGCGAGTGGTCGCTTCCCCCAGGCCGATCGGGATCGTCGAATGCGGTTTCATCCGTCGCTTGGTTCTCGGCGGCGTGGACCAGGCGGAGGTGGTCATCGCCTCCGGTGGAGGAGGCATCCCGGTCATCGCCAAGGACGGCCACTATGTCGGTGTGGAAGCGGTGGTCGACAAGGATTTGGCAGCAGCGGTCTTGGCGAATCGCATCAAAGAGAAGCTTTTCATCATGCTCACCGATGTGGACAGCGTATACATGGATTACAGTTCAAAGAAGCCGAGACCGATAAAGGAGATACAGCTATCGGAGCTCGAAAGGTTATATGACGGAGGCCAGTTCCCCTCAGGGAGCATGGGCCCGAAGGTGGAGGCGGCGATGATGTTCCTGAGGAATGGGGGCGAGAGGGTCATCATCACCTCGCCAGGGAAGCTCGAGGCCGCGCTGAAGGGCGAAGCGGGGACGCACATCCTCCCTTAGGAGTGGTAAGGTGTCGACAACCATCGAAGAACAGATCAAGGCGATTGAGGACGAGATCTTCAAGACGCAGAAGAACAAGCACACCGAGTACCACATCGGGAAGCTGAAAGCCAAGATCGCCCGCTTGAAGGAAGAGCAGGAGAAGAGACGGACCAGCGGTGGCAGGACCGGCACAGTATACGGCGTCAAGAAATCCGGGAATGCCACGGTGGCGATCGTCGGATTCCCGTCCGTGGGTAAGTCCACCATATTGAATCGATTGACCGAAGCGAAGAGCGAAGTCGGCGCGTACGATTTCACGACCCTAGACGTCGTGCCAGGCGTGATGGAGTACAAGTTCGCCAAGATCCAGATACTTGACCTTCCCGGATTGATAAAGGACGCGTCGAAGGGCAAGGGGCGAGGCAGAGAAGTGCTATCGGTGGTGCGGGCGGCGGACCTGATAATGTTCGTCATAGACGCCTACGACACCAACATCGGCATCCTGATCAAAGAGCTCGAGGCCGTTGGCATCAGGATAAACACCCGACCAGCGGACGTGGTCATCACCAAGACGGATATCGGCGGGGTCGATGTCCGATGCACCGTCAAGCTCACCAAAATCGATGAGGAGCTGGCACGGGCGATAGTCAACGAATATGGCTATGTCAACGCGGACGTCGTCATCCGCGAGGACGTTACGGTCGACCAGCTGATCGACGTGCTGGTCGGCAACCGGGTCTATGCCAAGGCCATGGTAGTCGTGAACAAGATAGACCTGGTAAAGGACAAGGCGCACATGGCCGGTCTGAAGAAGAAGTTCCGAGGTTTTTCGTTAGTCTTCATCTCGGCAGACAGGGGCACAGGAATCGAAGAGCTCAAAGAGGCGATATATCACAATCTAGACCTGATAAGCGTATATCTTAAGCCCCAGGGAAGGGAGGTAGACCTGGATGTACCCCTTGTGGTAAGGAAGGACGCGACCATCGGGGACGTTTGCGACGTCCTCCACCGCTCCATCAGGCAGAATTTCCGCTATGCCATCGTCTGGGGAAGGAGCGCGAAATTCCCGGGTCAGACGGTCGGCCTAGACCACGTCCTATTGGATGGGGACATCCTCAGCATCATCAAGAAGCGGGGCGGCGGTTGAGGCCAAGAGGTTATCATCAGGGCCGCCT
>PMBU01000020.1 GCA_003153895.1 Methanomassiliicoccaceae archaeon
GAGGAGAGCGCCAAGGAATCGGGTATCTTCAACGAGAAGTTCACCTACGCCCCAATGCCACTTCTCGTCGGCGGCGGTCGTATCTTTGAGGGACTGGACGAGGCATTGGTCGGTGCCGAGGTCGGTAAGGAGACCGAGGTCATCATACCGCCAGAAAAGGCGGCCGGACCAAGGGACCCAAAGCTGGTAGAGGTACACTCGGTACGGGAGTTCCTGAAGCAGGAAGTCGAGCCTCACCCGGGCATGGAAGTCAACATGCACAACAAGACGGGCATCATCACGTCCGTTTCCGCTGGCCGCGTCAAGGTCGATTTCAACAGGCGTTTCGCCGGGCAGTCCCTGAAATACGTCTTCACCATCGTCGAAAAGATCGAGGGTGACGAGAACAAGGTCAAGGCGATGCTGGAGATGGACTATGGCACATCGGAAGGCTTCGTCATCACGAAGGAAGGAGAAGTCGTAAAGCTGGTTCTGCCGGACGTATGCAAGTACGATTCGAAGTGGACCATGGCTAAGTACAAGGTCGTGGCCGACCTTCGCGAGCTCTTCGGAAAGGTCACCGTAGACCTGATCGAGGAGTACGTTAAGAAGGACGAGGTCAAGGCCGAAGAAAAGGCCCCTGAGGAGCTAGGCTCCGAAGAGGACAAGAGCTGAATTTCAGTTCTCTCTCTCCTTGCATGCTGAAACACTTTCCCAAACTCATTTGAATGGACGAGTGGCCTAGACTGGATATGGCAGCAGCCTCCTAAGCTGCAGGTCGGGGGTTCGAATCCCCTCTCGTCCGCTCCTACTATCCGCTAGTCATCATATATTATTTCTTAACAGGCCTCTCTTTTACATATGGCTCAAAGGGCCAGCGTTTTTAGTAGTGGGGCGACTCAATCGCATTCGGAAAGTCAGCCAGGACATTACTCCCGGGATGTGGTGGGAGCATTATGTCCCACCGTTGGCTCACTAGTAGCCCCTGTGTGCCGCCTGCATCACGACCGGGGCCGTGCGCCCAGGTCACTTTTAAATAACCACTAACAACAAGATTATTAACAGGCTTCTCACACAATGTAAGTAAAAAACATTAATGGAGAAGCAAGTGTTTGGAATATTAGTATTATTGATTGACGACGAACCAAACCTTCTAGAGATATCCAAGGAATTCCTCGAGCTTGATAAGAGCATGTCCGTTGAAACGGCTAACTCGGCGGATGATGCCTTGGAACAACTCAAACATCAAGATTATGACGTCATCGTCTCCGACTATCAGATGCCGGTTAAGGACGGCATCCAGCTCCTCAAGGAGATCCGATCGACCGGCAACAGGATCCCCTTCATAATCTTCACTGGAAAGGGGCGCGAGGAAATCGCCATCGAGGCTCTGAACGCCGGTGCTGACTTCTATCTGCAGAAGGGCGGACAACCGACCACTCAGTTCGCCGAGCTCTCCAACATAATCAAGCAGACGTACGCGAGGAGAGAGGGAGAGCGGGCTTTGAGGATCAGCGAGGAACGTTATCGCTCCCTCTTCGAGAACAGCGTGGACGCGGTGATCCTCACATCAAAAGATTTCGAGACCATCCTCTTCGCCAATCCCTCAGCATGTGCCATGTTCCAGATGACCGAGGGAGAGATACGTAATGCAGGCATTCATGGGTTGATAACCAATGAGGAGGAATGGGAGAACGAGCATCGCACATTGCGTCAAGCGGGAATAGTGAGACGCGAATTCAACTACAGGAGGAAGGATGGCACCACCTTCACCGGCGAGACCACGACCGGCCTCCTGACCGGAACTTATGGCCTCGCCCGAATAAGTATGATAGTGAGGGACGTCACTAGGCGAGAGCTGGCCGACAAGTCGATTCGAGAGAGCGAAGCATGGATGCGGACCTATCTGGAGAACGCTCCCGAGGGGATATTCATCATTGATGCGATGGGCAAGTACAAGGACGTCAACAGGAAAGCAGGTGAGATGCTCAACTATTCTCGGGAAGAGATGCTCAAGCTGAACATCGTGGATCTCACCCCTCAGGGCATGCTCCAGGACCTACAAAGGGTATTCGAGGAGATTAAACAAAAAGGCGCGGCCACCTGGGAGACCTCCCTGCTGAGGAAGGACGGCACCGAGGTTCCGATCTTCCTGAACGGGGTGGCGCTTCCCAACCAGAGGTACATGGTCTTCTACACGGACATCACCGAGCGCAAGCGGATGGAAGGCGAACTCAAGATAAACTACGCCAAGTACAAAGCCCTTGTATATTCGCTTCCACTGGGAGTTACAATTGCAGACAATTCGGGCAAAATCTTGGAGAGCAACAGCGAAGCCGAGCGCCTTCTAGGATTGTCAAATGATGAACAGGTCAAGAGGCATATTGATGGCAATGAATGGCACTTCGTTCGATCCGATGGCTCTCCCATGCCTGCAAATGAATATGCCAGCGTCAGGGCTTTGAAGGAAAAGACGCGGATTGCGGACGTCGAGATCGGGATTCAGAAAGCTGATGGAAGTATAACTTGGATTAGCGTCACAGCCGCACCGATTCCAATCGAAGGCCAAGGCGTATTGATAACGTACACCGACATCACCAAACGTAAGCAAACAGATGATGCGCTGAAGACAACTCGGGCGCGGGACCGGGCGGCCATGGAGCTGGTCAAGCTGGGTTATTGGGAGTATGACGTTTCGTCTGACACCTTCACCTTCGATGACCAATTCTACGCCCTGTTCGGAACAACCGCAGAAATGGAAGGCGGGACTAAGAAGAGGTCAGCGGAATACGCCGAGAGATTCCTTCCTCCAGAAGATGTTCCGATGGTCAGAAATGAAATTGAGATGTCGCTGATGACCAAAGACCCTAGTTTCTCTCGGCGGATTGAACACGATATTATCAGAAGGGACGGAGAGAGGCGCACCATCGCCGTCATCCATACTGTGGTCAAGGATCCTTCCGGTAGGACGATCAAAACCTACGGCGTAGCCCATGACATCACCGAGCGCAAACGAGCTGAGGTCGCACTCGGGAAGAGCGAGGAGAAATACCGCCAGCTAGTTGAGTCCTCTTGCGATGGAATCTTCACAATCAACCTAAACGCGAAAATCGACTGGGCGAATGAATATGCACACCAGATGCTCGGTTACAGCAGAAGCGACCTGCCCGTTGCGCTTAGAAAGCTCATCCCGATCAAATACTGGCCAGCCACGATGAAACTGTTCTCTGATGGCTTGAAGGGGAAGATCGAGAAAGACCCCTTTGAATTGGAGGTGATCGCAAAGAGCGGTGGGCGCATCCCGGTTAGCTACAAGGGGACTTTGTTGCACGACGAAAATGGAAATGTAACAGGCATACTAGGAGTAATCAGGGAGATAACAGGGACCTTGATGTTGCCATCAACGCCTTTGGGGACCGATGGAGATGAACGACAATCGGATTTGGCGGAAGATGATCTAAATAAGAGCGAAACGAATTTCAGACTTCTGACCGAGAACGTTATTCTCGGCATCTTTGTCATTCAAGATTCCAAAATGGCATATGTAAATCCTTGGTTCGCCAAGACGTTCGGGTATTTACCAGAAGAGATCACTGGAAAGCTCGGTCCTAAAGACTTGATTCACCCCAACGACACCCTAACGGTCATGAAAAGATTCCATGCGGGACTGGACGGCANNGCGGACCAGCTGTGATAGGGACTCTTATCGACATAACCGAGCACAAACGGTCGAAAGGATCACAAGATAAGATCATGGAGGACCTCAGGCTCTTGGCGGAAAAGTCCTTCGAGAACGAGAAAAGGTTCAGCCTCATCACGGAAAATATGCGGGAAGCTGTTTGGCTCCTCGATATGCAGCTGAAGCCAACCTGGATGTCCCCTTCGGTCTTTCGCGCCAGTGGTTTCACGACC
>PMBU01000104.1 GCA_003153895.1 Methanomassiliicoccaceae archaeon
TCCAACGAGGTCGGCAAGGAGGTCGGCTCCGCGATATGGGTCGCGAACGAGGAGAAAGGGCCGAAGGTCGATCTCAAGAGGCCGGACGTGGAGTTCTTCGTCGAGGTCAGGGAGAAGAACGCCTACATCTTCTCCGAGTACATCCCCGGGCCTGGCGGCCTTCCTATGGGCTCGCAGGGCCGCGTGGTCGCCTTGCTCGAAAGGGACCGAGATGCCCTCGCGGCCTGGCTGATCATGAAGCGCGGCTGCCGCATCATCGCTATCGCTGACGAGGACAACGAGGCAGTTCGTATCTTGCGCCGCTGGGACGCCGACTTGAAGGTGGTGCCGAATGGCGATTTGCCCGAGGCATCGAAGAGGAACCGCGCCTTGGCCGTCGTCTTCGGCTACGGCATGGACGATTTCGAGAAAATCAAAAGCGTCGACGTCCCCGTGCCAGCGTTCTTCCCGCTGGTGGGGATGTCGGAGGAAGAGATTGAGGAAAGGTTGAACGCCATCAGGCAATGATCACTTGCCCTGGCGGTTGTTGGCCCTGATGCTGGGGCGGGAACGCTCGGCGCCCTTGCCCTTGTTGTTGAGGCCACGTCCACGCTTCCCAGCGGCCGTCAGGCCACGGTAGCAGCGGCCCTTGTGGTGGGACGCGGTCACCCACTTGTACACCGGATCGTTGGCGATGCACGGATGGTGCTTATCGATCAGGATGACCTCGAACCATACGTGCTTGCCGTCCTTTCCCACCCAGTAGGAGTTCAGGACCTCGAGGTTCGGGTATCTCTTCGCCGTCCGCTCCTCGCAGATGCGCTGCAGGTTCTTCTGCATGGTGATCTTGTTGATGCCTCGGCGCTTGGCACGGCGTCCCTTGCGGATCTGGTGCTTGCGCAGTCCGCCGCGTCGTACGCGTCCGCGGACCATGACTATGCCCTGCTTTGCCTTGTAGCCGAGCTTGCGGGCGCGATCGAGCCGGGTCGGCTTGTCGATGCGCAGGAAGTTCTCCTCCTTGCGCCATTGGATCAAGCGCTCCCACATGAGCTCGCTGACATAAGTGTTATCGATATCTCTCCAGGCCTCTCCCATATAATGGTAAAATCCCTTTCCGGAGGGGCCCTTCTTCGTCTCTTCGTCGGTCTCATCGACCACGCGCTTTGCTGCGCCTTCTGCCATTTGTCATCACCTGTCGCCGTCGCAACGGCTTTCACGGATTCGCCCTCTTCTTGGGGTACAATTCCGCGAGCATCCGGAGACGCTCAGCGTGCAGATTGCGCCTATCTATATAAACGTTGTTCGGCGGCGAGTCAGTTGAAAATGTAGTCCAATGATCCATCGATCATGATGGCGATTCCTCCGCTTGCAGATGGGCTATGTGTAATCTCCACTGCATGAATCTCGCCGGTGCCCATGTTGAATTTGATCTTCAGTCCATCTTTGGATTTCTTAGGCTCGTGGACGCATTGCTTAACGCTATCAACTGAGACCTCGACCTTTCCCGACCACCTATGCTTCACAATCCGTAGATCATGCTTCTCTATCGTACCAACGAGCATATACAAACTTGACGTGGAATTTGTGCGGTGCTCAAACATAGGGTAATTTCGCGTTTGGTTAGGAGTCTTTTGAATTTCCCATACTGCCAGGAATGTGATTGGGACAAGCATAATGATGACAATGAAGGATACCAGCAAAGAGATAAATAGCGAATAGAAGGGAAAAATGAATAATGCTAGAAACAAGACTGCAATGCCGAGCATAATGACCGATACTCGAATATCCTTTTTCCGGGCTTGACCGTCATATGGGCCTTTCTTGACCTTTTGCATCGGAATCCTATTGATTAGGATAAATACCCGCGAAATGGAAAATCATTTGGATTGCTGAGTTCAGAGGCGTTAAAAGGTCAGACTATTCCATATCCCAGTGAGTCCTCGGGCCAAATTAAGTAGGAATGAAATTGGTGATTAGGTTGACACTTAAGGTATGTGATTGACCCGGAAACCTTCCGCCTCTAGTACCTTTGCCAGGATCATGCGGTGGCAGCCATTGGGATCCCTCTCGTAGCACATGATCGCCGAGTGCCTCTCTCGCACATGCCGCCTCAGCTCCTCGAGCTTCTCAGGCTGCGTGTCGATGTACTTCGCATAGTCCATCACGAACTTCTCCACGGAGCCACCTGCCTTGTAAGCCCGGCGCATTTCGTCCGGGGTCCCGAGCTCAATCATGCCAATGTAGCCGATTCCCGACTTCTCCAGCGCTTCGGCCAGCAAGTTCTTCGAGAATCCCTTCTTCCGACTGGAGGTGATGTGGCGGACGTCGATGACCTGCTTGACCTTGTTGTTCGTGAGCGCCTCGATGAATTCCACTAATGTCCGCCCTTCGTAGCCGATAGTGCAGAACTCGGTCTTTGACAAATCGATTCCCTCTCAATTCGTCTCGGAGCATCAACTACATGAAGTCCTCTAGGCAGAGGCGCTTGTCCGTCTTCTTGATCTCGTTCTTCGGGGGCGCGGGCTTCTGGCACCCGGGCTCTGGTGTATTGATCTTCTCGTCTTGGAAGGCATCCGAGAACAGGCCAGATTGCTGCGAACCGGTGAGGAGGTCCTTCTCGCTCCAGCCGAAGGTCTCAGTCGCTCGGGCGATAGTCTGTGCCACCCTTTCCGCGTAGTACTTCCAGTCGGGGACGCACTCGAACTTCTTGCCGCTGATGTATGGCTCGATCTCCTGCGGCGTCTTGCGCGAGTTCGTTACGATCCAGGAGACCTTCATGCCCGGCACGAACTCGTATCCCAGGGCAATGAGCTTCTCCGCCGCCTGCACGTGCGCCAGGCGCTTCGGGTCGCTATACGATTTGAAGTCCTTTACAGACCGGGAGATGACCAGCTTTTCGATCGGGACCTTTCCCAGCATGATCTCCCCCACCTTCTTCCGG
>PMBU01000106.1 GCA_003153895.1 Methanomassiliicoccaceae archaeon
CAAGTGGGTTCGAATTTCCTATCGGTGGGAAGGGTACAGAGCCCTACCCTTAGCTTGATAGTTGACCGGGACCGTGAGATCCGCTCCTTTTTGCCGAAGCCTTATTGGAACATCAATGCCAAGTTCGAAAAGGAACTGCGGTTCGATGGAGTGCATCAGAAGAATCCCTTCTGGGATGAAGAGGGGGCGAAAGATGTCCTGCGGCTTTGCGAAGGGACCAGTGAAGGGAAGGTGCGGTCCTATGTGAAGGAAAACAAGGACGAATACCCGCCACCCCCGTTCAACACCACCATGATGCTGGCCGAGGCTGTGAAGCTCGGTCTCACTGCGAGCCTGGCAATGAAGATCGCAGAGGACCTCTATACCGCGGGCTATATCTCTTACCCGAGGACGGACAATACCGTCTATCCGCGCTCATTGAGCCTCAAGAACATCCTTGAGAAATTGAAGCAGACGGAATTCAAATCCGAAGCCGAGGAACTGCTCGAACAGGAGACGATCCGCCCTTCGAGAGGGCGTGTCGAAACTACCGACCATCCGCCAATATATCCGACCGAGGCTGCGAGCAAAGACAAGCTCAAGGGGGAAAAATGGCGCTTGTACGAACTGATAGTTCGGCGCTTCTTAGCCACTGTCGCCCCCTCCTGCAAGACCGAACATCGTAGGGCCACTATTGCGGTCAAGGAGGAGCCGTTCGACTGCAAGGGATATCGCATCCTTTTCCCTGGCTGGCGTAAGTACTATCCGTATTTCCGCGTCACTGAGTTCGACCTTCCGGAGTTGGTGGAGGGAGAACCGATCAAAGTGCTTTCCGTCCAATCTGAACGCAGGGAGACCGAACCACCGCGTCGCTATTCACAAGGTACCCTGCTACAAGAGATGGAGAAGCTGGGGCTGGGAACGAAATCCACTCGACACGAGATCATCCAGAAGCTCTTGGACCGAAAGTATGTGGCTGGCAACGACCTTATCCCTACGCAGAGCGGTGTCGCGGTCACGAATTCTCTCGAAAGGCATGCCCAGACCATCACCGAGAGCAAGATGACTGCCCATCTCGAGCAGGACATGGAAGAGATCGCGAACGGGGAAACGACATTGGCCGAGGTCGTGAGCGAATCCCAGGATATGCTGTCGGACATAGTAGATGTGATGGAGACGAACAAGGTCGAGATCGGTAAGGAAATACGAGATGCCCTAAAGGAACAGGTCTACATGGGCATCTGCCCTTCCTGCGGTGGAGAGCTCCATATCCGCCGATCGAAGCGCGGCGAGTTCATCTCTTGCACCAATTATCCTAAATGCACCAACGCCTATCCCAAGCCCGGAGGCGCCAAGGTGGAAGCGACGGGAGAGACCTGCGAAGCGTGCAAAACGCCGACCGTGAGGGTGATCCGCAGAGGCAACCCTCCGCACAAGCAATGCCTCAACCCCAGTTGCGAGATCAATAAGGCGAACACGATAATGGGCGTATGCCCGGAATGTGGTTTGAACCTCCGACTGCTCTATTCTCGGGCTGGAAAGCGATTCCTAGGCTGCATTGGCTATCCCAAATGCACAAGAACTTACCCGTTGCCGCAATTGGGTGCCCTGAAAACCACTGGTGAGGTTTGCGAGGAATGCAAAGCCCCTATAATGTTGATAATAAATCGCGGACGGCCTTGGAAGTTCTGCGTCAACATGGACTGCCCTGCGAAGAAGAAGAAGCTAAAGAAGGCGGAGAAGAAGAAACTGAAGGCGACTGAGCCGAAGACGAAGAAACCGTCGAAGGCGAAGAAACCGGCGACCAAGAAGTCCCCCGCAAAGAGGGCCAAGAAAAAGGTCGCCAGCAAGAAGTCCGCCTCGACTTGAGACCCTCTTACCGCATTCCTCCTGATCGGCATTCCTTCCCATCGTCATGATCGAAGAGCGGATGCATTGGAACGACTGAATCCGGGGATCACGCCAATATCGCGTCAACGACCTGATCCAGGTTCGTCCCGAGCGTCGCCGAGGCCGGAATGATCTTGGTCTTCAGATTCATATCCCTTATGCTTTGCTCGATGCTCCTTATTGCTGCCTCGTCCACCTGGTCAAGTTTGTTGATGATTATGACATCAGCCGCCTTCAGCTGGTTCTTCAACGGCCTCTCCAGCGCCTTAACTATGACCGGGTAGCGCACCGCATCGACGATTATTACGATACGAACAGTTCCGATGGGCGAACCAGTGTAGAGCTTGAGCGTCTCATGAATCGCTTCAGGGTCTGCGACACCGGTCGGTTCTATGATGACCAGGTCGGGGTTGAAACCTTCTTCTACGTCCCGAAGGGTTGTCAGAAGGTCCGTTCCTAAAGTGCAGCATATACAGCCAGAAGGCATCTCCCTTACCTCCAACCCAAACTTCTCCATCACCTTTCCGTCGATACCGATTTGCCCGAAATCGTTGACGATGATCACGACCTTCTTATGCTTCCTTTGTATGATCCGCTCAATCGTTGAAAGCACCATGGTTGTCTTACCAGAACCGAGGAATCCAGATATCAATAGAAGATCCATTTCCGCACCTTTATTGCGTTTGAATTTCGCCAATCCTATATAAAGCTAATTCGGAATGGACATCATTTAAGCGAACTGACAATCCAAAGAAACGCACGGATGGATCATCAGAATAATATCATTGGTTGCTAGTCTCTACTTCCTCTCCAGTAAAATGAGATCTCAAATCCTCCATCTCTTGCGCGATGCGCTCATTTCGACAGGACCGGCATTCGATGCTCTTGCCGAGCCTTTTCTTCGTGCTGGCGATTCCTGAATCAACGTCAGCGATCGCGCCGCACAAACAGAGGATCTTGCGTTTCGGTGACTCGCCGAACATGATATCACCCAACATTTCAGAAGTCTGATTTTTAATGGGAGATCTGCTAATGATGATCGGGTCATCATTCAGGTTGCTTGCACCTGCTGATTGAGCCCAATCTTTGACGGCAGGCGCTAGAGCCTCCGCTATTTGTCTTTGCATATCCATAGCTCTCCCCCACTACGAAGAACTTCCCAAGCCAATCTATCTGCCTTGCCCCTTTTTTCTTACTGGCAAAATAGTCTGCGCTTTCGCAATTCTCCGAGCAAAGAGCAATAACATGAGCTATCATATTAAACGTTTCGATAAGGTTCTCGCAATCATGCCAGATTGTCTGACGGGAGTCCGACAGAGTGCTGAAAAACGTCCAATAATGATGGCATATATTTTAAATATCATTTAATATACAAATATCTATATTTATTATATGATCAATCTTCTAGGAACAAAGAATGTACCCTTTTCTATCTCATCCAACCAATAGAACTGCATCATTTTTATGTGAATCACATCTCGTCTTTGACCGCCGCGAACGAAGAACAGGTCAATGTCCTGCCAACGCCTGGAAGCATGCGGATCCGATCTATGACCAGGGATCCTATGCTCTCCATCGAGTTGCCCCTGACCTTGGCCAGTATATCATACTCCCCTGAGATGAGATGGACTTCCTGAACCCCTTCCATCAATGCGATGTTCTGCGCCAGGTTCCTTTGCGATATCGTCGGCTCGGGAAGAAATGAGATTAGGATGAAAGCAGTGATAGGTCTTCCCATCTTGGCATGGTCCAATTTAATCGTGAACCCTCGGATCACATCCCTCTCCACCATTCGCCTGATCCTCTCGTGGACGGTCGCCCTGGGCATTTCCAACTCTAAGGCGATCGCCTTGGTGCTGCGTCGAGAATCCTTCTTCAGGATACCAAGGATCGCAAGGTCCTTTTCATCGAGCATGACAGCACATAAGGCTCAAGGACCTAAAATCAGTTCCCTTCATGGACTATCAAAGATAAGGGAAGAATTTATAGTCCAGCAGGTCCAAATAACAGGCCATGCAGGTGTTCACGAAGGAAGAGCTGGCGAAGTTCAACGGGAAAGATGGAAGGCCGATCTATATCGCTCATAAGGGAAAGGTCTATGATGTTAGCAAGAGCTCCCTTTGGGAAAGCGGGGAGCATCAAGGATTGCACATTGCAGGGGAGGATATGACCAAGGATCTTTCAGATGCGCCACATGAAGATGACGTCCTTGAACGATTCCCCCAGGTCGGCACTCTGGCTCATTGATTCGGGAGAATTCGATCGCGTCCAAGATCCCTCCACATCACATATATGCGAGCAAAAGCAGGAGATCGGTTCATTCGCAACTGGGAGCCACATCCACTTCTACCGGGATTCCCTTCCTGATGCTTTCGGTGACTATGCAGAAGTCCTCGAAGATGTCTCTACAGATCTCGAACCTCTTCAGGTCGCCTACCACAGGCCGAAGTTCGACATGAATCCCAGTGATCCGTAAACGCCCCTTCTCGTTTCTCTCGATCGTAGTTTTGACTACCGCGGTCATGCCCTTTACCTCCACCCTCGCCCGACGGAGGCAGAAGCTGAGGGATGATGCCAAGCAGTTGCCTGTTGCTGCTGCGATCAGTAATCCAGCGTTGGGATATTGGCCCTTCCCAACCGGTTGAGGTTCGTCCATCAGAAATGGTTCCAACCCCTCTCTTGAGAAGGTCACCTTGAATTGGTAATCTTGCAGCATTTCGATGCGCGTCTCGCATGTCTGTTCCTTGATGGCCATGTCGAATGCTATGCGTTCCTGGTTTAAACTGTTTAAGAGGCATGCCACGTTACCGATGAAAACGGAAGCTATCCGCTAGATCGATGAGGCGCCTCACGTTTTCCTAGGTTTGTAAAAGTCCTTTCCAGGGAAAGATGCCTTCTTACCGAGCATCTCCTCGATTCGTAAAAGCCGATTATACTTCGCTGTTCGCTCTGCTCTGGCTGGTGCACCTGTCTTTATCTGCCCGCATCCTAGTGCGACCGCCAGGTCAGCGATGGAAGTGTCCTCTGTCTCTCCCGAACGGTGGCTGACGACGACCCGGTAGCCTGCATCGAATGAGAGTTTGGCCGCGTCCATCGACTCGCTCACCGTGCCGATCTGATTTACTTTTAGCAGAGTGCAATTTCCAGCCTTCTTGCTGATGGCCTTGCGGATGCGTTCCACATTCGTGACGAACATATCGTCCCCGATGATCTGCACCTTCCTTCCCATTCGCAGTGTCATGAGGGCCATCAGGTTGAAATCCTCCTCATCAACCGGGTCCTCAATGCTAACCAGTGGATAGTGCTGGACCAATACTGAATAATAGTCCAACAGGTCCTGAGGTCCGACCCTTCCCTTGTCGATCGAATAGACACCTTGATTACAGAACTCGCTGGCCGCACAGTCCAATGCCAGTGAGACGTCCTTACCAGGAACATAGCCAGCTTTCTCGATCGCTTTCATTATTGCGTCCAGGGCTTGCCGGGTGTTGTCGAACGGAGGTGCGAATCCCCCCTCGTCCCCGACGTTTATCGATGCCGGACCAAACGATTCCTTGAGGATGCCCCGCAGCGTCTGGTACACCTCTGCGCCCATTCGCAATGCATCGGAGAATTTGGTCGCGCCAACAGGCACGATCATAAACTCCTGGATGTTGAGTCCGGTCCCTGCATGCTTGCCACCGTTGATGATATTCATCATGGGCATTGGCAAAAGGTTGCTGCCTGGCATCAAGTGCTCATACAGCTCGACTCCCTTCGATGCCGCGCCCGCCCTTGCGACGGCCAAGGAGACCGCCACCATGGCGTTTCCACCGAGTTTCTCTTTGGCCTTGGTCCCATCAAGCTCGATCATCACCTGATCGATAGATCGTAAGTCCGTGACGTCCATTCCCTTGAGCTTTGGCGCGATGATCCGATTGACGTTCTCTACTGCCTTCTGGACGCCCTTTCCCCCATATCGCTTGCCGCCGTCTCTTAGTTCCAGGACCTCGTGGGTACCGGTCGAAGCTCCCGAAGGCGCGATCGCCGAAATCACAAAATCAGATGTTCTGATCTCCGCCTCCACGGTGGGGTTGCCCCTAGAATCAAGCACTTCGCGACCCCGGACGTCCAATATCTGGGCTTTTGACATTTGATCCACCTCGACCTTTACTCTCAGCGGTGAATCCGTTCAATTACCTAATAGGTTTCGCAGGTTGGGGCGGCATGGTATCGATTACCTCCATGTTCCGCTCGAGCAATGCCATCTCCCTAATGTCCAGAGTCCTCGGGTCGACGCTAATGATGAGGCGGGATTTGTACTCCATCGTCGCCTCGGCGATATGATGGACCATGCGCAAGACTTTCTCGAAGTCGTTGTTGACTATCAAGAATTCGATGCCGTCCAGCATGACAACGCTGTCCCCGCTCTTCTCGATGAAACGGATGATGGTGTCCGAGAGAATTCCTATGTTCGTAGGGTTCACATAGACCCGACCCAGCTGATTGCTGAGCCAGATGATCGGGGTCTTCTCGAGCCCCCATTTCTTCCTGATGATGCCTGGATGCTCACGGGTGATGCACAGGCCTTGAATATTATGAGTTACCTGGTCAGTGAATATCTCAAATGACTTCTCTGGCTTCGTCTCCTTGACCACGTAGCCGAAGCCCTTGCGCAGCTCATAGCGCTTCGCCGTCCTCTTGACCTTCTCCATCCCCACGGGCGTCTCTTTCCGCCCGATCAAGCGGGAAAAGAACGATTGCTTCTGCTCTTCTACCTTCGGCTCCAAGGTGATCGTCTCCTGGCCTTCGACGATCTCCTTTATCTTCTCGGAGAGCTCGGTGTTGGTGAATGGTTTTCTGATATAGCCAGATACGACATCCTGCAGGCCGAAGATGTCCGTGCCGATGTCCGTATAGGCCGTGAGCATCATCACCTTGATCTTGCTTGTGAGGCCCTCTTCCTTAAGGCTGCGGAGCACGCTCCAACCGTCGATGTCTGGCATGTTGATGTCAAGGAGCATGAGGTCCGGCATCTCGGACTTGGCCTTCTCGATGGCTTCGCGCCCGCCGGAAGCGGTTATCGCCCGATACCCGGCAGCTGAAACCAATTCGGTGACGATGGCGAGAACGTCAGAATTATCATCTACGATCAATACAGTCTTGATGGCGATGCCCTCCTCGCTACCAGAGATATGTCGCTATCAATATTAAACCATCAATCTAAAAGGCTTTGCACCTAGAGTCCAGACACTTACTGTAATAATGCCTTTCACATGCTCCCATCCCATTGGCTCGTTTCCTACGTGCCATATGTCTGCCGCAGCCTCGTGTGCGAATTGGTGTCTCCACCCCCAATCCAAATTCTAGACCTAATGCAGGATTTCCACCAGATGGTCAATCGGGGCATTCGCCACGCGCTCGAGAACGAACTCACCGCTCAGGGCTTCCTTGTCAAGTTCAGTCAATCGCTGGCGAGGGAATATCACGTCAATGGAGCGCATGCTCAAACCGCCATGAGCGTGGCCCTCTCTCTCGCCAAGGGCCACCGCAGGCGGCTGCGAAAGGGCATGAAAAGCAAAGTGCCCTATGTGTTCAAGCCCTTCCTCCGCGCCGACGACGTTACGTTCCACGTTACTCCGGAAACGGGGCTTGTTCGTCTCTCGCTGCGAAACGGCGAATGGGCGAGCCTCGACGTCAAGCTCTCCCATTACCACCTCGAGTCCATGGAGAAGGGAAGGATCAAACAGCTGGTCCTGACCGGAAAGAAGGCGTTGCTCATTGTTGAGATGAAAATACCGGAGCCATATGCGCCGAAATCGCTCCTCGCTCTCGACACCAACGAGCGCTCGCTCGACGGCGTCTCGCTCGCGTCCGAGGGTGCGGTGCCGGTCTCCGTCCCTTACCTAGATGTATCGATAATACAGCATCGACATTTCGTCCGTCGAAGGAAGCTTAATAAGAAGAAGGCAAGCGACCGCAGGGTTTGGCGAAAGCTAGCATCCCAAAACCCGAGCCCGAAGGCGTTGAAGGGATTGCTTGGGAAGACCTAGGTCTTCCGGCTCTCTTTCGCCTTGGGGCGAAGGTTGGTGTATCCGCATTTCCTGCATCGGGTTGCCTTCTTGGCATTCCTCGCATAGCAGTTCATGCAGATCATCTTGTTCAGAAGCCTCTCGTCGGCCTCCTTGAATCGTGCCATTGTAAACCTCTGCCGTGGAAATAGGCATGCAATATAAAAATGTTGGCAGGGAATTGGCTCCTGAACGGACGATCGCCCTACTTGCGGCCACTCGTCGAGCCGACCAAAACCAGATATGCGAGCAGCGCCTCCAATTGGATCCTCTCATTGCTGCCTTCTACGATGCGGAACTCAATCTCCCCCGTCCTATCGATGAGCTTGACCTTCTCTATATCTGGAATACTGAGGCTAAACATTCCGCTATGGACCTGCTTGATGATGTCCTCGCCGGAGAGGCCATAGTTGATCATCAGCTCGTCCAACAGATTCCGTGCAGCCAAGAAATCTCCGGCCAGCGCGGTCTCGAGCAGCTTCTTGACCTCCTCCGGTCTCGCCGTCCCTGTCGTCTGGTAGATGACGTCAATTGTCACCTTGTCCCCAAGGGACGCGGCCACCTGTAATGAATTGACCGCTTTGCGCATATCCCCGGCAGCGACATGTACCAGCGCGTCCGCGGCATCATCCGAGAGATCTATCTTTTCGCTCTTCGCAATCCGGGTCAGGTACAGCTTGATGTCCTTCTCCTTCAGCTGCCTGAAACGGAAAACGGCGCAACGGGATTGAATCGGCTCAATGATCTTCGACGAGTAATTGCATGACAGGATGAAGCGGCAAATGGCGCTATACTTCTCCATGGTGCGCCTCAAGGCCGATTGGGCGTCGCCAGTCAACGCGTCCGCCTCATCCAGGAAGATTATTTTGAAGGAAGCGCCGCCGATTGGCGCGGTGCGGGCGAACTCTTTGATCTTTCCACGAACGACGTCAATGCCACGCTCGTCAGATGCATTGAGCTCGACGAGGTTGTTGCGCCAATTATCACCAAATATTTCCTTGGCCAGTGCCAACGCACAGGTGGTCTTACCGGTTCCGGCCGGACCGGCGAACATCAGATGGGGGAGGTTCTTTGACTTGACGTAGGATTGGAGGCGTGCGGTTATCTCCTCCTGTCCGACCACCTCTTTTAGTGTCTTCGGACGGTACTTCTCAATCCAAATCTCCTTCATCTCATTCATCGCCGCTCAAAAGCCGTCAGGGGGAATAATAGTTTGCGATGGGGTAATCGATAGGGAATACGGCTCAAACGCCCAGCTTCGCAAGCTTAGATTCCTGCTTCATTGAGCGCTCTTTGCGATTTGCGAGTGGATAGTCTGATCGTCATGTAAGTGAAGACCGCATGCCGACATAATTAATAAATATCGAATTGCATATTTTTTTATTATGAAATTGAAGACCCTCATTGAAAATATCATCACCGTCATTTCTTCATCCAAAAAAAGTACAAATACCAGTATTCCGAAAAGAACTAAAGTCGGAGCAAATATTTTCATAGGCAGAGATGTATATATTGACCCTTATTTGGGTGGTTCGCTAATCACCATCGACGACGAGGCAATGATAACCAGGGGATCGTTTATTCTGGTTCACGATGCTTCAAGCGTACGCAGAACCGGCTTTGGATATGTTGCTCCAGTACGAATCGGGAAGAGGGCATATATCGGGATGAATTCTATCATTCTTCCAGGCGTATCAATCGGAGAGGATGCAATAATAGGAGCAGGATCTGTCGTTACGAGAAACGTAGATGCTGGAACAGTCGTAGCGGGGAATCCTGCAAAAGTAATTGGTAAAACTGAAGTACTAGACAAAAAACGATGTGCATATCTGGATAGAATGATGGATTTAGCTAACGACCCTTGGAATTTCTCGGATAAGGAAGTCTTAGAGGCCGAAAATTTGGCCAAGAATGGTCCATTCTTGGTTCGAAGAGAAGCGTATCGTTCGAAGAGAAAATAGTTGAAGAAAAATAAGGTAAGGGTTTTTAATTCTCTCAGAGCCCGATGCGAATCATAGGACGGCAATCAGGTAGGACGATGAAGGAATGTCGTTCGAAATCGAGGCATAGCAATAGTTTATTTTTGTAACTCCCCTTAAAGAGGGACGTGAGCAACTGCATTAGATGCCGTCGTGAAGCGGTGACCTTCATCCGATATAACGGGTCGCATCTCTGCGATGAGCATTTCCTCCAATATGTAGAAAGGAGAGCAAAGAAAGAATTCCGCCAGCAGATCGACCTCGATGGATTGAGGATTCTGGCTTTGGCCCTTTCTGGTGGAAAGGACAGCTCGGTGGCATTGTCCATCTTGGTCGAGGCATTGAGCCATAGGCCGGAACTGAAGATTATCGCCATCACCGTTGACGAAGGCATCCAAGGATATCGCCCGAAGACCGTCGAGAAAGCGATCGAGCTAACTGATCGTCTCGGCGTGGAGCATCACGTAATCTCGTTCAAAGAAGCTTTGGGCAAAGACATGGACAAGATCGTCCGAGCAACGAGCGAGAAGGGGGCCTGCACCTATTGCGGGGTGCTTAGACGGCGTTGCATGAACTCGTTGGCCAGGGAATTGGGCGCGGAGGTCTTGGCCACCGGCCTTAATTTGGACGACACCGCCCAATCTATACTCATGAACTTCACCCGGGGAGATGTGGAGCGCCTCGCCCGATTGGGACCGCACCTCAGGGTGCAGCCAGGGTTGATACCTCGCATCCAGCCGCTCCGCCTCATCCCAGAGAATGAAACGTATCTATATGCGATTCTGAAAGGCCTTCCGTTCAGCGATGACGAATGCCCGTATGCCGATTCGGCTCTCAGGAATGAATACCGTGAAATAGTCAACAAACTTGAGGACAAGCACCCCGGAACGAAGCATTCCATCGTGGCTAGCTACGATAGCATCAGGCCTTCGCTGATGGAGGCCTACCCCCCAGCCGAGCTAGGGAAGTGCTCCTGCGGCGAGCCGACCAGCAATGAGAAGTGCATGAGCTGCACTTTGATAGAAGAGATAAGAAAAATGGTTTAGTGGTTCAGATCAGGTCGTGGTACTTGTAGGCCGGGGCTCCGGCGCCGTAACAGTATTGAACGGTTATGAAGTGCTTCTTCAGCTCCTTCACTTCTTGCTTCACGTCCTCTGGCTTCTCCTTCTTGACCGCAACCTTTTGGATTAATCGGGCGACTTCCTTCATCTCGCTCTCCTTCATACCGATCCTGGTCATCTCTTGCGTTCCGATGCGGATGCCTGACGGTCGTATCGAGGACTCATCGCCGGGCAGCATGTTCTTGTTGGTGATGATATTGGCCGCCTCGAGATCCTTCGCCACCTGGTCACCGCCGCCTACCTTGGAGACATTGACCGCAATCGTATGGGACTTTGTGAAGCCCAGGTTCGGACATAGCACGTCCATCCCCAGCTCATAGAGCGCCTGACCGAGGGCTTGCGAATTCTTGACGATCTGCGCGGCGTACTTCTTTCCGAACTCGTCCATCTCGGCCATGGTGATGGCCAGACCGGCCATGGAATGAAGATGGTGCGAACTGGTGACCCCAGGGAACACAGCTCGTCGCAGCCTCTTCTCCAGATCGTCCGTCAAACTGTTGCCCAGTAGGATACCATGGTTTGGCCCTGGGAACGTTTTGTGGGTGGAAGCAGAGACGACATGAACGCCTTCGTGCAACGGGTCTTGGAACTGGCCCCCGGCGATTAGGCCGAGGACGTGTGCTGCATCATACCACACAGTGCATCCGATCTCCTCGAAGGTCGGTCTAAGCTCCTTCAATGGCACCGGGAAAAGGAATAGGGAAAGCCCGAATTGCGCCACCTTGGGTCGCGACTCCAACAGGAGCTTGCGGGCGCCATCAACGTCGATGGTCATCTTCTCTGGATCCCAGGGGTAGTTGATGGTCTTCACACCACGTAGGCCGACTGCCCCGAACTGAGCGGTGGAAATGTGCGCCCCATTTGCCAAGGCAGTTGTAGTAATGGTGTCCCCAGGCTCGCAGAGCGCAAACAGGACGGCCATATTGGCCACTGTGCCTGAGGTGGGACGGACATCAACGAAAGAGCAACCGAACAATTTTTGGCCTAGCTCCATACATCTGGTCTCGACCTTATCGACATAGATGTTGCCCTGATAATAGCGTTTGCCTGGCATGCCTTCGGCATAGCGATCGTGGAAATCGGAGATCATCATTTCCTTGGCTAACGGTGACATAACGTTCTCCGAGGCGATGGTCGGGATCGATTCCTCGAACCATTTGTTGTGAGCCTTAACCTGATCTCGAATCCAGTAAGCGTCATCCTTCATAGGGCATCAAAGGAAGTGATAAAAGAGGGCGCTAAAATAGTTTTACTAAGCGATTTCCG
>PMBU01000051.1:0-1730 GCA_003153895.1 Methanomassiliicoccaceae archaeon
GTCACCGGGCTTCACCCCAGCTCCGCACCTTGGACATTCGAAGCGCTTTGCCATGCCGTCACCAGGACTACTCGCTTATGACCTTCGTGACCTGGAACTTTCCAGAGTTGAACAGCAATGAATAGTACGAGGGGTCGTGGTTCGTCTCGCGCATCTTCACGCACCTTATCCGGCGTTGGGTCTCGACATCCCTGACCACCTGCATCTTCAATGTGATTATGCCATCGGACAGGTAGCCTTCGTCGAAGTTGCCCTCCATCAGCCTCTCGGGCGATGCCTCCGAGATCAGGAAAGCGGTGCAGCCAAGGTCGCGCATCCATTCGAACAGGTAGAAGAGGTCGGTCCTGCGGTCGGCGATGCCGGCCATGGTCTCTAGGACATCCAACGAGTCGATGACCAACAGGTCGAACTTCAGGTTCTCCTTCAGGTTGGAAACGTAGGATTTGAAGACCTGCATCCACGATCCTCCGGTAGATACCTCGCGCAACTTCTTGCGGATGATGCTCAGATCGAGCACGTGCAAGCGGTCCGACACCCTCTCCGACTTCATCCCCATCTTGTCCATTTGGCGCAGGAGGCTGTCGCGGGACTGCTCCAAGGTCACGTAGACCGCGGTCAGGTTGTTCTCTACCACATTGTTGTAGAGCATGTAATAGGTCAGGGAGGATTTCATCGTGCCAGGCGATCCCGCCACCAGCACGATATGGTTCATCGGGATGCCCCCTTCCAGGATGCGGTCGAAGTTGTCGATGTATGTCTTCAGTCTGTGGTCAGCGGCCAAATCAATGACCTCCAATGATATTTCTGATAGACGCTGGTTCGTCCTGTAATGGTTAAAATGCGGAGGTCAATACTAAAATGTATTGGCCTGAGAAGCAAGATTGGTTCTTTCTCAGACGCCACCGCGGATTATCAGTTTCCTGACGTAGGGCTTGCACTTCTCCGCTATCGATCTCACCTTGGCCTCCGGCAATGGATTGATCACCGACAGGTTCGGGTCTAGGGTGTTTCGGGGGCTGAAGTGCTGCAAGGCCAGTTTCTTTGCCGTTCCGACGTAGGCGGCCATCCGCTCATAGTCATCAGGGCTCAGATAGGTCGGGACCATGGTGGTGCGGAACTCGTAGTCGATGCCGGATGTCATCAGGATCTCGATGGAGCGCTTGATCTCGTCGAGCGGCGCGTCGCATCCGACCAGCTGGGAATACTTCTCGTCGAGCGGCGCTTTGAGGTCCATGGCCACGTAATCCACCATGCCTGCGCGGATGACGTCCTTCAGCATTTCCGAATTGCTGCCATTCGTGTCCAGCTTGATCTTCGTACCTAGCGATCTCAACCANNAGGAACTCGACGTTCTCCCGGAGGTAGTCCTCGATCGCCTCCCTCGGGACCTCCTCCATTCCAGCGCCCTCCAGGACCAATTCTCTATTATGGCAGAAAGGGCAGCGCATGTTGCAGCCCGGTAGGTAGATCACCGAAGCGACCATACCATCCCAGTCCAAGAGCGAGGTCTTGGAGAAACCGACGATCTTGACCATTTACATTACCGGATAGTACCCCTCTGATTTATGTGTATCATGTTGGTCTCGAGCCACTCGGTCAATTTTTCAGGGCTTCTTGATTCGGCGAACATCGCCTATTATCCATGAATGCAGTCCGCAGATTCCAGGATCCCCTGGTCGGACCGAAACACCTATGCAAACCTATTTTTGCCACCACTGAGGTAAGTCAAA
>PMBU01000051.1:1735-6443 GCA_003153895.1 Methanomassiliicoccaceae archaeon
TATGCAGGAGCGGACCTCGCCGGTGTGAGCCGGCGCCAGTACTCGCCAGAGGTCAAGATACTCAGGGTAATGTGCTCCGGCCGGGTCTCCCCGGGTATGGTTCTGAGGAGCTTCGCTTCCGGAGCCGACGGGATAATCGTGCTCGGCTGCCACCCAGGGGACTGTCATTACCAGATCGGGAACCGCTACACGGAGAAGAGTGTCGATCAGGTTCGCGAGCTTCTGGACCTGGCTGGGATCGACGATTCGAGATTGAGATTGGAATGGATATCAGCCGCTGAAGGTGAGAAGTTCGGACGGATCATAGACGAGTTCACCAGAACCGTACGGGAATTGGGCCCACTTGGAGGGGTCTGATTGAGCGGTGACGAATTGACCGTTCCAGACGTGCGGCGCTGTCTGGAGTGCGGCCGCTGCAGCTATATCTGTCCTGTTTCGCATATGACCGACAAGTTCTCTCCGCGGAAGGTGGCCGAGCAGTTCGTGCTCGAGGGCAAGCTACGCAACGACCGAGGTCTATGGCAATGCATGAGCTGTGGCGCATGCACCGAGGTTTGCCAGAGCGAAGTACGATTCCACGAGTACCTGCAGGCCAAGCGCAGTGAGCTACGAGAGACGTTCAAAGCGGAGGACAATCACGGTGGAGCCCCTGGCTCGATGATGCGCCTCACCGCCAACGAGAGCGTTCACACAAAGAAGGATAGCTGGGTGACGCCAGATCTGAAATTGGATCCCGATTCCGAGACGCTACTATTCGTCGGCTGCACCCCCTACTTCGACGTCATGTTCCGCTATCTGAGGGACGACCTGCTGGATATCCCTCGCGCCGCGGTCAAGCTGCTCAACGCCTCCGGGGTCCGTCCGAGGCTATTGCAAGCAGAGAGATGCTGCGGCCACGATGCATACTGGCTCGGTGACGAGGACCTGTTCGAGCGCCTTGCATGGCTGAACCTCGATGCCATCGAGAAGGCAGGGATCAAGGAAGTGGTGGCGTTCTGTCCGGAATGCTACTCCACTCTCAAACAGGTCTACCCACGCCGTTTCGGCCNNGTTAGGATTCGAGGTCCGGTCGGTGGCCGAGGTGATCAGCGAGAAGCTCAAGGAAGGAGAATTGGAACTGAAACGAGAGGAAGAGAAGGTGACGTATCACGACCCGTGCCGCTTAGGAAGACATGCCCGGGTCTTCCAGGCACCCCGAGACATCCTTGCTTCATGCGGGGAACTGGTAGAGATGCCTCGCAACCGCGAGATGGCCGCCTGCTGCGGCAACGCTGCCTTCGTCAACTGTAATGGGAGCACTCGACTCTGGCAATTGGACCGGTTGAAAGAGGCGTGTGATAGCGGTGCATCCAGACTGGTTACCGCATGCCCGAAGTGCCTTATCCATCTCAGCTGCGCTGGGACGGAGAACGTCCAGATGATCGAGAGAAAGAAACTTCCGGTTGTCGACATTCATGTCCTGGCAGCATCGAGAATTAGGAAATGATTATTTTGGGGAGTGTAATACTTCGCTCATCGTGCGTACGAGTTTTTCATAAGCCTCAAGACCCTTGGTTGTGAGCACGACCATCTCGTGGCCGGAGTTCAATTCGAATGCAACGAAACCTTGAGCGCTCATCCAAATAAGGTATTTCATTAGGATATCGTAGTTGAGATTGGTAGCGACCTGCAGGCGGGTCTTGAGCATGGGTCTGCTCTCCCTCCATAACCGCTCCAGGATGCGAGCTAGAACGTAGAAATCTGGCCGGTCCATATGGGCAGGCTCATTCATCGCCGCTCTCCTCTAAATGTAGATCGAGCATCGTTCGAAGATGCTCTCTTCTGTCCGCCGATTCTTGAGCCAGTCTATTCTCCTCAGCCATCTCCTCTTTCATTATCCAGCGCCATAGCCATAGCCCAATCCCAAGCGACCCAGCTCCGACAGCCAAAGTCAGAAGAGAAGAGGCCAGATCTATGCCAAGAGTTATGAGGATTAAGGAGGAAAAAATGGATATGGTCCCGAAAAGGGTCAACAGGATTGTCAGGACATATGGGACGGGGTGGCGGTATAGCATGCTCTTGCGGCGCTCGCCCAACCACATAGGCATCTCATCGTAAGCGGAGAAGAGAACCTCGATAGAACTCTCGCCTCTCTCGGGCATCTGGCCATATAGTTCGCTATTGATCGCTTGGTCCAATCGAACCGTCCAATGATGTAAGGAAGTCACCTTTGGTTTCACCATTCTTATGATAAGAAATATCGCTGTTGAACAGCCCACAGCGGATATAATTAAAGCCAGAAGTGCCGAGGCAAGCAAGCGATCAGTCGAGTCGAATAACGGCATTTGATTGAAAATGACCAGTAGAACCATCCACCCAATTACTCCGATAACGGCCACGGCGGTTAGGATATAGTCTTCATAAACGGAATGCGCACCACGGTATGCCACCTCGGCAAGCTTCCGGCATTCTGATAAGCTCTCGATCAATAGGTTCTTGATTTCGTTCATTGAGCTCTGGCCCGAGTTTGTTTCTCTGCCTATTGTTGGAATGGCGAAGCGCTTGGCATTTCGCTCCCCTTGAAGGAGCAGGAAAATGCAAAGTGGAATGGCCAAAGCGCAGAAGTAAATCGTCAGAAACATGAATAATATTAATGCCATTTTGGAAGGCGGTGCGTCGAGTCGATAAATCAATCTCGAGCCATTGCCTCGCTTCTGGTATCTTAAGTCGATAGCGCTCCATCTATCGAATTGGACGGTGATCGATTTCGGTGTCTCGCCGGTCCTATAACCCTTTGATCTTAGCTTATGCACCATCTCGGTCAGAGATGGGCCGCCGTTCGCATTTCCTAAACCCGAAGGGAAAGGAGCTGAGAAGGAGATAACCACCGCGAGCATTCCAATGACTGCGGACCCATAATAAACGATAGTGGGGTCTTGGTCAAATAACATGAACAGTGCGATCGCCGCCAGACCAAGAACCAGGTTGACAGCTACGAAAGCCCAGACACGGTTCGGCGCCATATTCACGTCTAACATATCTATCCTACTGGATGTAATCCTTCCTCCTCCGACATCAGTTCATTCCATTGGGTCAGCCCAAGAACCATCTTGGTGGATAATTTCCTAATAAAATAGATTATGAAGGCAACGCGACTAGCTCTTCTTGACTTTCTTCTGCTCTTCCTCGAATGCGATCAGAGCCTGCTGGTGCCTTTTTTCCTTCATGTGCCCTCCTGGGCCGCCACGCTCCTCGATCGCCTTGTCCATGCATTCTCTGCTGTCGCAAACGAACGCCGCGAAGGCGAAATGCTTCGCCTGCTTGCCGCAGAATTGGCATTTCTCCTCTTCGATCTCCATCGCCATACCTTACCGCGAGGGTAGGAAAAAAGATTTCGCTTGTACATCCAAAATTGAAAAGGCATTAAGAGAGTATGAGAGATACACCTGAGACAGATAGCCCAACCAAGTGAGCATGATGTATTGCATCAAGTGCGGGAAAGAGAACCGAGAAGGGGCGAACTTCTGCCANNCTACTATCCCCCTTACCAAGCACCTTATCCAGGCTATCAATTTGGTAGTCCAACTCATTTCGTCGAGCATAAGGATACCGTTGTGGCTCTCCTCCTGGCGCTCATACTTCCTGGCGCGGGTCACATGTATGCCGGGGAGGTGAAGAAAGGAATGATCATACTGGCATTCTTCTTCATTATCGGCTTCGTATCCGCTCTGGCATTTTTCGGAGCGTTCTGGAGCATGGGCGGGAGCGGGGGTCCATCCGAATTCGTGCTGGTGATCATAATCACCCTCATCGTAACTGCGATATTCTGGCTTTACCAGATCTACGATGCCTATCAAGCGGCATTGCGGTTCAATACGGCGCATGGATTGAAGCGCTATTATTGAACGAACCTTACAACAAAAGCCACATAAGCATAGGGGCCAATCAGAAGCTCGTGAAGAAGTCCCCGCATACGCCTGATCTGCTGAACTCGCTCCAATCGGACTTGGCCAAGATGGAGCTTTGGCGCTGCCATCAATGCGGGCAATGCACTGCCGTTTGCCCGTCAGGCAAACATGGCGGGATAATGACTAGAGAGATCATGGAGCGCGCGGCAGAGGAAGCATTGCTGCTCCAGGAAGAGGAGAGCATCTGGCTATGCGCGATGTGCAACTCTTGCAGCGAGCGATGTCAGCTGGGCGTGGACCCGGCATTCGTGATCACCTTGCTCCGACAGGCGGCGGCTAGCATGGGCAATTGCCCTCGACATTTCGCAGACGAGGCCAAGCTTTTCCAGACGACGGGAATGTCGTTTCCCAGCACCGGAATGACTAGGAAGCTCCGGAAAGAGCTGGGACTACCGGAATTGTGCATGAGCCAGAAAACTGTCGATGAGATCCGGTCGATCGTTCGAAGGACGAGCATGGGGAGGGTGGATGTTGAGTGAGCATTACCTGTTGTTCTCAGGCTGCCTGATCCCGGCGCGCCTGCCGTTCCTCGAGCGCTCCTCGCGATTCGTCCTGGATAGGATCGGGATCGATTATGAGCCGTTCCCGGACGCAACCTGTTGCGTCGAGCCGATCGGACTCCGCTCCCTAGGTTATGACACCTGGTTGGCGGTAGCCGCTCGCATGCTGAGCATCGCCGAGAAACGCGGCTCCAAGATCCTGACGTTATGCAACGGCTGCTATCTTTCGCTCAAGGAAGCGGAGCATGCCCTTTCGGACCA
>PMBU01000139.1 GCA_003153895.1 Methanomassiliicoccaceae archaeon
TAAGAATGCTGATATTGGAGATTGGGTGAGGTTCGGGCTCTAAGAGACGAGATGGAGCCCGTTGTTTTTACCTGATTCGATTAGAATGGGACGCCTTCGTATCTTCTTGAAATACTTTCATGATAATTGTTAAATCGTTCTGATGTCTGATATTGACCCTTTAACAATTGATTTAAGGAGGGAAAACGAACCGTATCTGATTTTCGAGCATGAAGACGCACCTTGGTACATGTGGCCATTGCTTGCCAGGGTAACAATCGGCGTGAACAATGGAATGCAAGGATTAAGATTGTGGTTATCTCAACTTCTCTGTCATTCCTTCTAGGAGTCATTCTCTATGGACCATTTGGGGTTCTATTGGTATCAGTTATCGCACTCACGATATTGCCATTTAGCTATAATGCCTACAAATATGGAAGAGAGAAAGCAATCGAAGATTCTGAGCAGCCACCCCGCTTGCCATAAAATGAGATTCACTACAGAGATAAGCAAGCCATTTCCCATTTCCTATTATCGAGATGCGGTGAAGTTCGGGCTCTGAAAATAGACCAAACATTTTACATAATTCAAGATCGACTTAGGAGATTCCCTCCAAAATGTCAGCCCTTTTTGTCTTGCATCCAGACTATCTTCAGGCTCTCAAAGGGATGTTATCAAGCTCATTATGCCTGGTTTTCCAAATAAGCAGGCATTCGGAAAGCTACGCCATCAGAGGGAATTCAGCAATCAGCTCCACCTCCAAGAAGGTTGGTGCAATGGGTAGGCCACTTGGATAACTTGTCGATTTTGGCCAGTCGTTCCCCTCATTTCTTAATGTTTTCCTCAACCAACTTGCGTTCAGTGATGTGCCCAATCAGCTCGGCGATGGCATCTATTAGCAGCCTCTCCTCCTTCATGAATGGCCCCTCGTCGAGTTCGACTTGCTTTTCCAGGTATGCGACATCGATGCTGCCGACTATGGTATCAAACACTTTTATTGGGGCGGATTGCTTCCAGGCCGAATCTTCGAAATTCTTTGAGCGGAACTCCTTGCTACCGACCACAATCCTTGCGCAAGTGACCTCAGGATACTGCCAACTTGCTGGCAGGAAATTCGCGACTTCCTGATAAAGGGCCTCGATGGTTATGCCTTTCTTTTGGGTGATCTCTGACAATCTGTAGAACGCCTGCAACTCCTTCTTCCTTTCTTGGACTTGGTGTTCCACTTTCTTGCGTTCTGTTGTTTCAAGGAATGTAACTACCGCACCGACTAACATCCCATCCCGGAATTGCGGATACGCTCTGCATTCGACTGGGAAGGAAGTCCCATCAGAACGCCAAAGAACATCCTCCTCAACATGCATTCCAACCCCTCTGGATAATACCTGATCAATTCTACAATCCTCAATGGGGTACGTTGTCCCATCCAGGTGTTTTGCATGGATTTTCCAATGCATGTTCTTGCCGAGCAATTCCTCAGGATGATCGTACCCGAGTAAACTGAGGCAGGAATTGTTGCAGAAAGTGCAATTGCCTTGCATGTCCAGACCATAAATCGCCTCCGCTGTGGAATCCAAGATGAGGCGGAACATAGCTTCGCTCTCCTTAAGTTTCTCATCCGCTCTCATGCGCTCCCTGATTTCAGCAGCCACTAGGGATGAGTATGGAATCTCATCATGGTCATTCTTGATCGCATGCTCCAACTTCGACTTATTCTTCACCTTGAGCTTGCAATAAGCATAGAGCGCATCATAGGCTGGAAACTGCAGCCTCACGTTTTCGAAATCATCCTTGGCAATCATGTGGAAGCCGAGGGCGAGCGATTCAAGCCCAGCACCCTCAGGTCTGGGATTTCTTGAAGCAGTATCGGCGGTGCGCACTATTTCTGCCATATCCAATAAGGCCGGGTCATTTAGTCCATATGATCTGATTATCGCATCGAAGCTGCATCGCTCCTCCCCGTCAGCTTCATAATGGTTCAATTCCGCTCCAGGAGAATCAAATGGGATGGCCCCTCTTTCTCTCGCAATGCTTAGAACGTCAGCCTTAGGAATATAAAGAAATTCAGCATCTGGGTCTACGAATCTCTTGATCAACCAAGGGCATGCAATCCTATCTACCTTGGCACCCACCCTTGTGACCCATTTCACGTTTTTCACCTTCCTGACCGGAGTATGGAAAGAGAGGGGTGTAAAACTATTCCCTCGAATAAAAGAGGGGAAAAGATTTAGGCTAGTGCACTCTTCTCCACTGGCGTGCGAGCCAAAAGACCCTTCTGGGCAGAACCCACCCATGAGAGACAGTCTGGACAGACGAGTACACCCTGGGTGTATTCACCATTGTTCGTAATCCGTGCCACGTTCTTACCCCTGTTCGAAGACTGGTCGCTTGAGATAAGATAGGGCGCGATTTCCTTGTCGATCATGATTTGAGATGAACGGAGCTCAGGATGCGCTTTGCATATTCTTTTTCCACATAGCTCACATGCATAGCCACCCATTAGCAATCCGCTCTTTCCGCAGATTGAACACTTTTCCGCCACTGAAACACCTTCTTAACAGTAAGTAGAGCCGTCATTTAGTTTATAGAAAATCCCGAATTTTGGAGCAGCTCTATCGCATTAAATACGCGAGATCAAAGGCTATCGAGTTCACATTCCCGCAGATCCTTCTCGCTTTCTAATAGGATTGAGAGAAGCGCGCCTTCAACAGGATCAGGGGACGTTGTAAAGGCAATGGCCCAAATATTTAATCGTTCCCTGTTAGCCGCCTCATCGAATATCTCACAGTCATCCTTGATGAATCCTCTGCGGTAATTGCTCCAGCTGTCCCTTGCTAATTCTGGCTTCATGATCGCTAATTCTTCTAAGGATTAAATCGCGGAATAGGGGAGATACCTGAAAGTGAATGATATGAGAATATTCATATTGTAACGTACGGCTTCTCCTCCTCATGGCTACCTGTCCGAGTTGTAAGAGGGAAGGATTGGAAGTCGAGAAGATCACCGTAGCCAATCATACGAAAGAGAAATGCTGGCCCCTGGGAGATGAGAAATATTCCTTTTGCGATGCCAATGATTGCGACGTCGTTTATTTTAACGCCTCCGGCAGAACGTTGACTAAGGACGAAGTCAAGACGAGAGTTACATTCAAAGAGAAGAACTCACCCCGGCCATTGTGTTATTGCAAGCAGGTAACCGAGGAAGATGTGATCAGGGCGATAGATAAAGGCGCAAAAACCTTCGATGAGGTGAAGCAGGCCACTGGCATAGGTGGCGGAGGTCAATGCAAGATCACCAATCCTGCGGGTCGTTGCTGCTCTCGCAACTATAAGCCGTTCATTGAAAATGAGTTGAGGAAGAGTGACTTCGGGGTTGCGCCATAGGCTCTGCCTTAGATTGTTATAAGTGGAAAAGAGTTGGTTGGTTATTTTGGTTAGATTCATTTTCTTATCTAACCAAGAACTCTAACTCAGGCCAGCAAAACAGTTTGGTTACCTAGGTTAGATTATTTGAAGAAAGAGATGGGTCAAGCAAATTTGAGAAGAATTGAAAGGGGTTTGCAGACCGTCGACCATGATTTTTATCGATTCATCCAGTAAAAATTACTCTGCCGATTTCGACCAAAGCGACCCCTTTATTAATGGATGGAGGGTTTGATTATGCCGTCCGCGAATGCCGTTAGCCGATGCGCTACGCTTCCGGTCAGGTCCTAACGCCTCATGGCTTCATCAACGGCCATATCGGGTTCGAGGACGGCGTGATCCGCGAGATGGGCAAGGGAGGGGTCAAAGCGCCAGTGGCTCATGGCATCATCGTTCCCACTCTGATTAATTCCCATACTCACATCGCAGATTACCTTGTGCCGCTCGACCTCCACCAGCCACTGGAGAACCTGGTAGCTCCGCCGGACGGGCTGAAGCATCGGGTGCTGGAGCGGACCAGCGACAAGAACCTGAAGCGGGCCATGGTCTCCATGTCCCTCTTCATGCGGAGCCGTGGGGTGACACAATTCGTTGACTTCCGCGAGGGCGGATTCGAGGGTTCGAAGCTGCTCTCCAGCTTGCGCGGCGGCTATCCGAGACCGTACATCCTTGGCAGACCGAAGCGGTTGCAGTTCGACTGGGAGGAGGTCGACCAGATCCTCAGCACCTGCGAAGGGATCGGCATCTCCAGCATAGCCGATTGGGACTATGGCGTGGTATCGGACCTTTCCGCCTACGTCAGGTCGAAAGGCAAGATCTTCGCGCTGCATGCCAGCGAGCGCGTGCGCGAGGATATCGACCAGGTGCTCGACCTGAAACCTAGCTTCCTGGTGCATATGACCATGGCGACCAAGTCGGATATCGAGGCCTGCGCCCAGATGGACGTGGCCATCGTGGCATGCGCTCGCTCCAACCTGTTCTTTGGCAGGGAACCGCCATTAGCGGAGATGGTGCGCTCTGGCGCGACCGTGGCGTTGGGCACGGACAATGCCATGATCTGCCTGCCAGATGTCCTGTTGGAGATGGAGTTCGCCGGACGGTTGCTGAGGAAGCAGGGCTTCACCGATCTCCAGCCCGTTTTCGACATGGCGACGAAAAACGGTCGCAAGTTATTAAATGAAAAAAGTCCAATAGGTATAGACGGAATCGAGCCAGGACAGCCATGTGACTTCATGGTGATCCGGCCCCATGGCGGGGACCCGTTCACTGACCTGGTTCTGCGCAGCAGTTCGATTGACCCCCTGATGGTATGCATGGGCCGAGAAGCATGGAGAGGACCGCTATGAAGCCGTTCAACAAGATACTCATCCCGACCGATGGAAGCGACTATACCAAAGAAGCGATCAAGAAAGGACTGGAATTGGCGAAGGTCCTGGATGCAGAGGTCACCGCACTCTATGTCGTCGACCAGACGTCGTTCATCAATTTCCCGATGGATTCCACCATCGTGAGCGTTTATTCCCTGCTGGAGAAGGAGGGCAAGGATGCAGTGGATTATGTCCTGGCAGAAGGTACCAAGCTCGGTCTGAAGGTGAATATGCGAATCGAGGAGGGCAGCCCTTCCCGGAAGGTGATCGAGGCGTCGAAGACATTTGACCTAATCGTAATGGGCACGCTGGGAAGGACCGGCGTTTCCAAGCTGCTTTTGGGGAGCGTCGCTGAGAAGGTCGTCCGATTTGCTGAATGTCCAGTTCTCGTGGTAAGGGCGAAGGGGGAGAAATAATGACCTTCGTCGGCGACGTAATGACCCCGAACCCGATCGTTGCCCAAGTACCTGGTAGCCGTGCGGAGGTCCTCCGCACCATGGTGAAGCACAACCTCACCGGACTGCCGGTGGTAAAGCGTGCCGATGGTTCGCTGGCCGGAATAATCACGAGGCAGGACATCTTCAACAAGCCGGACGAGGACCAGCTCGCGCTGCTGATGCAACGAGACCCGCCCACAATAGGCACCAAGGATACGGTCGAGGAGGCAGCGCATATCTTCGTCAAGAACGGCCTGCACCATCTGGCCGTGGTCGACAAGAACAGATTGGTGGGCATTATCACCCCGACCGACCTGTTGTCGGTCCTGGAGAAGAAGAACCTGAAGGACCCAGTGGAGAATTACATCAAATCCACCTGCGTGCCGATCTATCAAGAGGCACCGCTTGCCGTCGCCTTGGTCAGCCTGAAGGTGAGCAAGACCGCCGCCCTAGCAGTCCTGGACGAAGCGGGCCACTTATCCGGCATCATCACCGATCGCGATCTCTTCAATAGCTCCTATGTCAATGGAAAAGCGGTGGTCAGGGACCTGAAGATGGGCGAGGAGGACGAATGGACCTGGGAGGGCCTGCGCAATGTCGTCAAGCTCTGGTACGAGGTTTCAAAGATCGAGCTTCCCGGCGTCCCGGTCCGCGAGATCATGATCAAGTCCCCAGTGACGGTGTTCCGCAAGACGACGGTTTCCGAGGCCGCAAGGATTATGCGAAAGAACGACTTCGGGCAGTTACCGGTCCGAGACTCCAAGGACAACCTCCTTGCGATGATCTACGACCTGGACGTCATATCGGCGTTATCCGGTGACAAGGAATGAACTCTGCGGACGTGCTCTCCCTCTGCAAGCGGAGAGGTTTCATCTGGCCTGCCTATGAGATATATGGCGGCATCGCTGGCCTGTACGACTATGGGCCGATGGGCGCCGCCATGAAGAACAACATCATCCAGACCTGGAGGAAAGCTTATACTCTGGGCGAGGGGTTCGTGGAGATAGACGCGGACACCATCGGGCCGGAGATCGTATTCAAGGCCTCCGGTCACCTGGACCAGTTCTCCGATGCGCTGGTCACCTGCACCAAGTGCAAGACCCCCTACCGGGCCGATCATCTGCTCAAAGAGCATCATCCCAATCCAGCCACCTTGAGCCATGCGGATATGGACGACCTCATCCAGAAGGTCGGGGTCGTCTGCATGGAATGCGGCGGCGAGATCTCCAGGGTAGAGGACTTCAACCTGATGTTCAAGACCACGATCGGGCCTGGCACTGCTGGCCGGGTCGGCTTCCTTCGCCCCGAGACCGCCCAGGGCATGTTCTACAACTTCAATTCGCTGCATCGCCATATGCGAGAGAAGCTCCCGTTCGGCGTCATCCAGATCGGCCGGGGGTACCGGAACGAGATCTCCCCCAGGCAGGGCGTCATCCGGCTCCGGGAGTTCAATATGATGGAGGCGGAGCTCTTCATCGACCCCAAGGACAAGACCTGGCCGCGATTCGATGCCATCAAGCAGGACTCGATCAAGCTGGTGCCGAACGAGCCTGGGGACACGGAGATCACGGTCACTTTGGAAGAGGCTCTGAAGAAAGGCGTCATCGCCAATGAGGTCCTGGCCTACTTCGTCGGATTCA
>PMBU01000069.1:0-1699 GCA_003153895.1 Methanomassiliicoccaceae archaeon
CTGACCATGTCAGCGCTGGTCCGCGAATCGCAGCCGATCGCCACCCGGCCTTTCATAAAAGAACCGATCGCCTTGCCGACGTCGAGGGCTAGCTGTCCGTCCATGAACTCGTTGACGACGCCTCGAACCCCGTTGGTGCCGAACAGCCGTGCCATTTCGCTTACCTTGCCTTGTGCCGCTGTGATATCAATATGATATGGATGATGTCCGCCGCGTCCTTGCACTTGTCGCCCGAGTTCTCAATCCCGTGCAGGATGTCGCGCATGATGAATATCGCCTTTGGGTCGATGTCCGCGAACAGGATGTCCTTCTTGGTGGAGAAATACATGTCATCCATGATGTGCTCCTGCAGCTCCACCTCCCTCTCGTATTTGATCACGGCATCGGCATCTATGCCTAGGCTATCGATGCTGTTCTTGAGCTGCTTGGCAGCCTTCTCGAGCTCATGGCTCATGGCGCAATACTTGTTCCAGAGCAAGACCGGGATGACCACTTTCGCTTCGATGACCAGCTGCATGTTCATCCCCGCCTCCTTGGCCCAGTCGGCGACGTAGTCCATGCGTCGGATCAGGTGCATGAGGTCCTCCCTCTCCTTCGCCTCCAGGTCGCCTTTGGAAAGCTCCTCGGTGATGAATATCTCCAGATTGTCCGCTTCCTTCTCGGAGAGGATCATGCGCTTGATGGCATCCAAAGCTCGTTCTTTATCCTCTTTGCACAGAGCCACCGCCGCCCGATTGAGCTCAGATGTCGTGTCGGCCACCTTCTGGGCGTGTTCGCGGATCCCTTTCATCACGACCGATTCGCGCCTCTTGCCGAACCAATCCAATAAGCTCTCCTTCTCACTCAAGTTTGACCGCCTCCGCGATGCCTTCTCTCGGTCTTGGATAGACCACAGCTGCNNTTCCGGTTCACCATCAGATAGACCTCCTGACCTTCAGTATAAAGCTTGCCATCGGCGATTGGTATGTCGAATTCCACCGGATCCTCGCTCGCGGCGATGCCGACGATGCGCCAGTAGTTGCCCATATAAATGGTTTGCGTGATGCGCGTTCTCATCCCTTCGGTAAAGGGGAACACGAACTCCGGCCGGACGGAGACCACGACCGCGTCGCCTTCGGAGCAGTTGCACGTCGCCACGTCGATTATCGAGCCGTCACGGAGCTCGATGGCCGATTTCCCTTCCTCTTGATGCGACACCCATCCCTCGAAAAGATTGGTCTCTCCCACGAAGTTCGCGGTGAAGATGTCCAGTGGTCGGGTGTACAGCTGCGATGGCGTGCCGGTCTCCACTATCCCCCCGGACCGCATCACCACGATCCGGTCGGAAACGGACATCGCCTCCTCCTGGTCATGCGTCACGTGGATCGCCGTGATACCAAGCCTCTTCACAAGGCGACGGAGCTCGTAGCGAAGGTCGACCCTCACCCTGGCATCCAAGGCCGAGAGCGGTTCGTCGAGCAGCAGTAGCTTGGCGCCTGTGGCCAGGGCGCGGGCCAGGGACACCTTCTGCTGCTCACCTCCGCACAGCTCCGAAGGGAACATCTCCATCTTGTCCAGGAGCTTCACCAGCTCAAGGTACTTGTGAGCTATCATGACCTGCTCATCCTTCCCCTTCTCATGCACCCTCGGTCCATAGCCGACGTTGTTCGTCACCGTCATGTTCGGGAAGAGCGCGATGTTCTGGAACACGTAGCCGATG
>PMBU01000069.1:1754-3641 GCA_003153895.1 Methanomassiliicoccaceae archaeon
ACCCTTGAAAGCTCCACGATCGGCATCATTCCACCTTCAGTTCCTCTCTGAGCCCGTTCTCGGGCATGAGGAACACCGAGGCCTTCTCGGCGTTCCATTTTATCATGACCTTGTCACCCGTCGCCAGCTTCCCCATGCGCCAGCTCGGGATCTTTGCCGAGAAGTGAGCGGTTCCCTCGACCAACAGGTCGACGTGCAGGTTCCTGCCCTCGAACAGCACTCGCTCGACGATGCCATCGAAGAACGAATCTCCCTCCTTGGCGATCTCGGTGTTGCCGATCTTCACCCCTACCACNNAACCACCGTCCTCTCTCCCTTTTCGATGATCCTCCCAGTCACGAAATTCGATTGGCCCACGAAGTTTGCCACGAACGGGGACACCGGATTGTCGTAGACCTGGGAGGGCTCGCCAACCTGCAGGATATGGCCATCGCGGATCAGGGCGATCCGGTCGGCCATCACCATCGCTTCGTCCTGATCGTGGGTGACATGGATCACGGTTATCTTCAACGACTTGGCCAGGGAGCGGAGCTCGTGCCGGAGGCTGATGCGCAGCCTGGCGTCCAACGCCCTCAAGGGCTCGTCGAACAGCAGCACCTCTGCTCCGGAAGCTAAGGCCCTTGCCAGAGCGGTTCGCTGCATCATCCCGCCGCTCAGCTCACTCGGTAAAGCGTCTGGACGCTTGGTCAGGCGGACCAGGTCAAGCATGTCCGCCAGCGTTCGCCTGCACTCCTCTTCCGGCAGGTCTCGGATCTCTGGGCCGAAGAGGATGTTCTCCGCCACGGTCAGCTGGGGGAATAGCGAATAGGTTTGAGAGAGCAGCGCCGTCCCCCTGAGCTCCGGCTCGAGGCCGCTGACATCCTTCTCGTCAATGAATACCTTACCGGAATCCGGATCGGTCAGGCCGCAGATGATCCTCAGCGCTGTCGTCTTGCCAGCTCCGGTCGGACCGAGCAGGCAGAGGTATTCTCCGTCTCTCACCTCGAGGTTGAGGTCATGGGCAGCAGGAATGCCATCATAGCTCTTCTCCACCTTCTCCAAGCGGACCGAGGGCATTCAGCTCGCCCCCTTCTTGCGCCGAGTGATGTAACGCAGGCTGAGCATCAATACGTACGAGATCGCGATCAGGATTATGCAAGCCAGAGCCGCGGAATAGAAGTCCTTGGGCGCCTTGGTGATCAAGTTGACGATGAAATTGGGGGCGGTGTTTGCGTTGGAGACGACCGCCCTTGTGGCGCCGGTCTCTCCCAGGCTGCGGGTGAAGGCCATGATCGCCCCAGCGAGGATGGATGATTTGATCATGGGGAGGAGCACCCTGCGGAACGCCTGGATCGGCTTGGCACCGAGGGTGCGTGCCGTCTCCTCGAAGGCCGGGTCGACCTCCTCCACCGCGCCAGTGACGTTCCTCACCACCAGAGGGTAGGTGAAGGCGATGTGCGCCAGTATCACCAGCAACATGCCGATGTCCGAATTGACCGCATTGCCTCCGACCCAGAACAGGCTCAATGAGTAGCCCAAAGCGGCCGTTGGGACGATCAGCGGGATGTTGACCAAAGTATCGATTACCTCTGGAAGGCGTTTCGAGCGGCCTCGAGCGATGTATAGCGCAAGAGGAACGCCCAGTGCCAGGTCGACGAGGGTGACCACTCCGGCCACGATGAAGGAATAGATGATGCTGCTGCCGAAACCGCTCCAGTTACCACTACTGGTTGGGTTGAAGACAAAGACGCAGGTGAAGATGAAGAACGATGGCAAGAGCACCATCACGGCCAGGAAGATCATGGTGGAGGAGTCCTTGAGCTTGGGGAATAAGCCACGCGAGAGCAGCTTCTCCGGCCTCGGCCAGACCTTACCCATCGGCAGGCGGACCCTCTTCACGACCACTCG
>PMBU01000069.1:3654-8032 GCA_003153895.1 Methanomassiliicoccaceae archaeon
GTGGCGAGGGCGATCACCGTCCCGCCGGTCTCGCTCAGGCTTCGCGCCAAGCAGAGAATTATGCCCGTGACCAATCCAGCCCGGAACAGCGGGAGGGTGATGGTCCGCGCAGCGGTCAGGGGAGAAGCGCCCAACGTGCGACCAGCGGTCTCGTAGTTCTGATCGATCTGCTCTAGGATGGCCGAGAGCGAACGTACCATGTATGGGTACGAGAAAACGATGTGGAGCAGGATCAACAACAACATCGGCGAGCTCACAACGCCCAAGCCAAGCGGGTTGACGATGTCCCCAGGCGTGATGCCCCAGAACAATGCCGCTGAGAAGCCCAGGGCGGCGGTCGGTACCACCAGGGGCATGTCGATGAGGGTATCGACCAGCGCCTTCCCCCGGAACTTCTTCCTCACCATTATCCACGCCATCGGTAGCCCGGCCATGAAGTCGATGAGCGTGACCAGACCGGCGATCTCGAACGAGTTGACGATGGCGTTGGTTATCATCGTCATTTTGACCGGGTCGCTCAGAACGACCGAATTGATGGCATCCCAGTTGGTGAACGCATATGTTAGCACGAAAATTGTCGGGATGATGACGAAGCTCAGGAAGAACAAGATGACCAGGGCTAGCCATCCTTTACGGATGCTCCTACGGCTGATGAATTCCATCACCCTTTCTAGCCGAGCCATCCAAACGCCTGAAGCTTCCAGGTGGAGAATCGGATATTAATGTAAATACTATTCCGTCTGGACGAACGCAAAATGGCGGAAATGGACCCGATCTAGCGGTTCGCAAGAATGCCGTCGACCACGGATTCGTTTTCGTCGACCTTGATCCCCGGCCCGATGATCGAGCCAGAGACCCTGCAGTTCGCTCCGATATTGGCCCCTTTCATGACCAGGGCATTGTCGATGTGCGCCCCTCCACCGATCCTCACGTCAGGCTCGATGCAAACGTTCGGGCCGACATGACAGCCCTTCATCTCCCTGGACAGTATAAGATTCGGCGGGATCAATTGGCAATCAAGGTTCGATGGCTCAGGCGGGCTATCCTTATCCAGCATCTCCCTCTGCGCCAACAAGGTATTCTTCAAGGTCCCGCAGTCCACCCAGAATCCCTCGAATCGGTGGCCGAAAAGGCCATACTCCAGGATGCGGGGGAAGACCTCCCGTTCGATAGACACCTGCCCCTTGCCGATATAATCCAGTATCTCCGGCTCGAAGACATAGACGCCAGCATTGATGAGGTTGGACTTCGCCTCCGCCCGCGATGGCTTCTCCTGGAAATCGATAATGCGCATGCTCCGCTCCATTTCGACCACACCGAAAGCGGATGGGTCCTCGACCTCCCAGAGCGCAAGCGTCCCGATGCCGCTGGTCTCGCGGTGCCTCCGGACCATCGCCTTGATGTCCAATGAGGAGACGCAGTCCCCGTTCTGGACGATGAACGTTCCATCGATATGCTGGGCCACGTTCTTCAGCGCCCCTCCGGTCCCCATCGGGCTGGTCTCGTTGACCAGGATGACCTTGCGCCCGCATGGCTCCACCCGGAAGTAGTCCTCCAGCGCCTCCTTCATATAGCTGACGGCGAGGATCACGGTATCGACGCTCGACGGCAACGTATCTATGACCCGGCGGATGAGCGGCTTTCCAGCTATGGGCACCAATGACTTTGGGATAGAATATGTCAGAGGTCTGAGGCGGGTCCCCAGACCACCAGCGAGAATGACGGCCTTCATGGTCAAACTTCTTTTCTTACCTGCTTCCTAACCAGCGCCGTCAGCGCAACACCTCAGAGCGGTGAAATGCTCACCACGTTGTTGCCCCGAAGGATCACGACCCCCAGGCGCCTGGTCTGCTCAGCGGTCCTCTCTTCGGTCTCCTCGAGCACCATGTTCATATACTCATCATATCCAGTAAGCTTTCCCTCAAGAACGCGGTTGTCCTTGAGCAATAACGAGATCTTCTTATTCATCGATTTCTCGAGCAGCGCAAGAGGCATGACCATCCAATATCACTCGTCTCCAAATATTGGCTGAGGTGTTTAAACCTTTCTCAATACCCCGTTAATCTGGTAACCAGTCAATAGTGGTCCTAGGCTCGCGGCAATATCCGAGGATGGGAACGAGTCGGCATCACTGCTTCTTCGTCTGCTCGTCCATCCACTTCTTGATGTCCTCCTTCTTCGAAGAGGCGATGCCGAAGTACTCGGCGAAATGCTTGCTGGTGGTGAGAAGGAAGGTATGCGCGGAGCGCTTGGCGGTGATCAGGTTGGCCGAGCGCAGTATCTTGATGTGCTCGTAGACCTCAGAGCCGAGCGATTTCGCCAGCTCAGACTGCAGCACTGGCTGATTGTATGCGATGAAGGCCGCGGTCTTGAGCGCATCCTTCGGAAGCTCGACCTCCGCGAATGGCATGCCATAGTTCGAGTACTGCTTGCGCAGCTGCATGCTGTACCGCACCCCGATCTTCACCACCTCGACCGATGAACCGACGTCATCGTACTGCTTCTTCAACCGGACGATCGCCCTGCGGATGATGTCCGGGGAGAGTTGCGTGGCGCTCTCGATCTCGGCCATCCTAAGCGGCCGTGAGGAGGCGAACAGCACCGACTCGATGGCGCGCAGCGGCTCGTCCAACTCACATCACCGGGGCCTGCTTCGCTTCCGCCGCCGCCCTGGCGTCCTCCAGGGTGCCGATGTCCCAGGGGATCTTGATCTCCATGAATATCTGGCCATAGGGCAGGTCGTCCTGCCAGAGAGCGATCTTGCCGTTCCTGGCGAGGAAGAGCAATGAGATGAACACCGTGACCCGGTCCTCCTTTCCGCCGCAGAAGATATCATCGATGACGATCGGGCCGTTGCCGCATTTCATGATGCGCGTCCAGACCATCTCCACATCCTTCTCCAGGTCCTCGGAGTGGTTACGAGGATCATACTTCTGATCGGACCTCGTCATCTGCTCGCGGATCTTGGCCCTCGCCTCGGCGACCTCCGCGTCCGCCCTGGCTTCCTCGAAAGCGTCCAGCAGCTCGACCAATGACACTGGCCTCTGGGACTGATGGCGCACCGCCTCGCACAGGTCGATCTGCTCCGGAACGTCCGCTGCAAAGCAGGGAACGTCGTCCGCGGCGAACATATCCTCGATGGCGTCGAAGTCCCAATCGGAGCAGAACAGTTGCTGCTTCTCATCGTTAGCGGCGAGCACCTCCTCGCTCTGCATCTTCAAGATGCTCCACGCCATGAAGACCAGCTTGCCGGCGACGATGAAGTTGACCTCGGACTGCTGCATCTTGCGCAGGTAGAGGTCCGTGAACGAAATCAGGTCGATGTCCCATGGATCGTAGTTGTTGCTCAGCACCAGATCGAAGACCATCTGCAGCGCCTTGTCGACCGGGTCCCGCGGTGCCACCAGCTCCCCTTGCTCGTAGGTCTGGGCGAGCGCAAGATAGCGATCTAGTTTCTGATGGCGATCGCTCTCATCGATGAGCGCCTTGTGGAACATCAGGTGCCCCAGCACGCCTTCCAGGCTGGACGAGCTCATGCCGCCCCCTCCGCCTTCTCGTCGGGGATGTGCAGCTCTTCCTGCAGGTCCTTGATGTCGCCGATGTTCGCCTTCATGATGACGCGAGAGATGCCGCCCTCGCCCTTGGTGACGCCGACCACGTGGTCCGCCTTGCTGAGCGTCACCTTCCTCAGGGAGATCATAACGAACTGTGCGGTCTTCGATGCCCTTTGCACGCGCTGCGCGACCATGTCCGCGTTGACCGCGTCCAGGAACATGTCCACCTCGTCCAAGAGGTAGAACGGCGAGGGCTGGTACTGCTGGATCGCGAATATGAAAGCCAGTGCGGCAAGGGACTTCTCCCCACCGCTCAGCGCCTCAAGCCTCAGGACCTTGCCCAGACGGGGCTTGACCTTCATGATCAGGCCGGCCTCGAACGGCGAATCTGGATTCTCCAGTACGAGCTCCGCCTCTCCGCCGCCGGAGAGCTCCGCGTAAGTGCGCTGGAAATTCTCGTTGATCCCGACGAAGACCTTCCCCAGGGCGATCTTCTTCTTCTCGTTCAGCTCGTCCATGAGCTTGATGAGGTCGCGGCGCTGCTCGTCCAGACGCTTGGTCTCCTCCCTGAGCTCGGTATGGCGTCCCTTCTTTTCGTCGTAATCTTCGATGGCGCGCAGGTTGATGTTGCCCATGTTCCCCAGCTGCGCCTCGCACCGGGAGATGGCATCCTTCAGCTCCTCCAACGTCGGCAATGGCAGGACGACCTGCATCTTGTAAGTGACGATCTCGCTCTCAAGCTCCTTGAGGTGGTCCTCGGCCGCCTTCTGCTTGGTCTGCATCCCGATGTTGATGTCGTCGGAGGTCTCGATGCGGCCTTGAAC
>PMBU01000069.1:8074-22996 GCA_003153895.1 Methanomassiliicoccaceae archaeon
CCGTCGAGGTCCAGGAATTCCTGGTGGCGTTGCTTCACCAGGCTGATCTGCGTCTCCGCCGTCTCCTTGGCCGATTTGAGCTCGGCGACCTTGCCGGTCAGATCGGCAATCTGGCCCTGCAGCGTCCTCAGCTTCTGTGATAGTTCCTTCGGAGCGATATCGGTGATGCGCTTCCTTCCAGCATCCCTTTCGCCCTTCAGCTTCTGCATCGATTCCTCGGTGGCATGCAGCTTGCCGGCCGCCTCCGACGCACCCCGCTCGGCCTCGCTCAGCTCCGATGAGTACTTGCGGATCTCCTCATCCGCCTGAAGAAGGCGCCCCTTCAGCTCCTTCTTCCTCGACTCCAATGCGTCCAACTTGACGTTGTTGACCCCACCCGCCGAGCTCGCCGCCCGAATGGCCGCCTCGACCTGCAGCAGGTCGGCGCGGACCTTCCTCAGCTCCTCGTTCACCTTCTCGGCGTGCTCGGTGCTCTTGCGCAGCTCCTCGGCCACCTCGTCCAGGCGGCCCTTGCCCGAGCCGAACTTGAGGTTGCTTTGCTCCACCGTCCCGCCGACCATGGCGCCGGAGGACTCGATGAGCTCTCCACTGACGGTGACCAGGCGAACGCCGCCCATCAGCCTGCGCGCCTTGTCCAGGGATTCGACGACCACCGTGTCGCCGAATACGTACCAAAAGGCGGCGCGGTACTTCTCGTTGAACCGTATCAGGTCGATGGCGAAGCCGGCCGCTTCCTTCTCCGCCAGTATCGCCTTGCCGCGGGGCTTCCCGTCAAGCATCTTGTTGAGCGGCAGGAACGTCGCTCGGCCGAGATTGTTGCGTTTGAGGAACTGGATGGCGCTGGCGGCGACCTCATCGTCGTCCACGACGATGGACTGCATTCTATTTCCGGCGGCAACGTTCAAAGCGATCTCGTACTGCTTCTCCACCTCGGCCAGCTCGGCGATGGTGCCGTGGATCCCTTTGATCTCGCGCCTGTCCCTGGCCTCGAGCAAAGCCCGGACGGCGCGGTTATAGCCCTTGGCCACGTTCTCGGCCGCCTCCTGCTCCGCCTTCAGTTGATTGTAATCCCTGGTGAGGCTCCGGATCGCCTGCTCCAATTCGTCCGCTTGGCGGGTCAGCTTCACCTCCAGGTTCTTCTTCTGGAAGACCTCGTCCTGCAGCGATTTCATTTCGCTTGACGAGCTCTTGTCAGATGAACGGAGATTGCGGATGTTGAACTCGGAGTCGGACATCTCGAACTCCAGGGTCTTCTTCCCTTCTTCCAGATTGGCAAGCTCGACCTTCAGTCGGTCCCGCTTCTCCTCCAGGCGGTCCTTCTCCAGCAGCAGCTCCCTCTTCTCGTCCTCGATCTTCTGCACCCTCTCGTCGAGCGAGGTCACCTTCTTGTCCAGAGTCCCGAGCTCCTGATCGGATGAGGCCACCTTGCCCTGCACCCGCTCCAGCTCAGCCTTCCTCTGGTCAAGGATGCGCAGTTGCTCCAGGTAGCCTTGCCCGGAGGACTTGACCTTCTCCTCCAGCTCGGCCAGTTCATTGGTTACTGCCTCACGCTCGGACAGCTTCTCCTGCAGCAGCGCCTCCAGCTCCTCAATGTCGGTCTGGGCGCGCTTCCCCTGCTCCTGCGTCCTGGCAAGTTCGATCTTCACCGAGTCCATCTTCTCCTTGAGGTCCTTTGCCTCGGAGCCGCCGCGGGTCTCCAGGTCCTTCTCGAGGGAGGCGACGCGAACACCTGCCTCCTCGATCTTGCGCAGCAGCTCGATCTTCTTCAGCTTCAGTCCCTCGATCTCCTTGAGGTAATCGGCTGACTGCTTTCGGATCGATTCGATCTCCACGCCGGTGGACTCTCGGCGCTTGTGGGCCATCTGCAGCTTGGCCATCTGCAGTCTGTCTCTCGCATCAATGAATTTCAGGGCCGCGGTGCGCTCTTCCTCCAGTTGCTTGATCTGCTTCTCGATCTCGGCCAGGATGATAGCGATGCGGTCGATGTTCTCCTCAGCCTTCTTGCGCTCGTCCATCGCCTTGAAGATCTCCTCGTCGTACTTGCTGATGCCAGAGATGTCGTCGAGGATCTTGCGACGGTCGATGGTCGACATGCCAACGATGCGGGTGACGTCCCCCTGCTGCACCAGATTGTAGCCTTCCGCGGAGATGCGCGAGTTGGCCAGCAATGAGTCGAATTCGGTGAGAGACGACTTGCGATCATTGACGTAGAAATAGGAGTTATAGCCGTCCGTGGTCTCGGAGAGCTTCACGTGCCTGGTGAGCTTGACGATCTCGGAATCGATGGGGATGGTCCGATCCGAGTTGTCGAAGACCAATGACACCTTGCAATAATCGGAGGCCTGTTTGGACTCGCCGCCGTTGAATATCAGGTCGGTCAGCTTTGCCGCCCTCAAGGCCTTGGAGCTCTTCGGCCCTAGGACGAAAAGGATTGCGTCGGAGATGTTGCTCTTGCCAGATCCGTTGGGCCCAGTGACGGACGTGAACCCTTCCAGGAACGGTATGGTCATCTTCTTTCCGAACGATTTAAAATTCTCGAGCTCCAGCTGTTTTAGATACATAGATTTCCTCCCGTATGGAGGGCAAAGTGAAGCGGTCGCTCAACGTAGAGCAGACCAACTGTTTGCAATCCCATCCCTCTAGTCCGACGTCTGTCGGACGTCGATTAGTATTGGGGTGTTGGTATAAATAGATTGTCAGATTGGTATTTTCCTGCGGCACATTTATTGTGGAATTAGAGCATTGGCATTATGCGCAAGAAAAAGGGAAATGCTCGGGTTTGACGACGATTCGCAACCTCGGAATCGATCCGAAAAAACGAGAAGTATCTACGCCAATGGTCCGCATTACCGATATCAAGGAAGAAGACGATGAACGACCCCATATTGATCAGGACTGATGCCAGTCTGGAGATTGGAACAGGTCATTTCATGCGTTGCTATGCGTTGGCAGATGCCTTCATCGATAATGGGGAGAGGGCTGTATTCTGCCTTTCGAAATCTATTCCAGAGCTCCTAGCAAGATTGGATGTCAGACACTTTGCCCATCGCACAATCGGCGCTGCAATCGGCACAGAGGATGATGCGGTTTCCACAGCGACCTTGGCCAAGGAGATTGGAGCCAAATGGGTTGTGTTGGATGGTTACAACTTTGGCAGTCGATATCAGGCATCGTTGCAGACTGAAGGACTTAAAATTCTGATGCTCGACGATTTCTCTCATGCAGAAAGGTACTCCGCAGACTTGGTGCTTAACCAAAACGCATCTGCGAATTCTGCCCTCTATGTATCCAAACTAGAAGGATCTCAGTTGCTGCTCGGCCCAAGGTACGCCGTGATACGCCGCGAGTTCATGGAGTTGATGGATCACAGGGCGAAGGCGGTCAACCATAAAGTGGATAATATTCTGGTAACGCTAGGTGGCTCGGACCCGAACAATATGACCGCCAAAGTGCTGACATGCCTGAAAGATGTCGATGAGAGATACGCCAAAATCGTTGTATTATTGGGGGCGGCGAACCGGAATTACAATAAGATGGTGGAGATAAGCCGGTCGAGGATGGATGTTCACATCGTCCAAAACCCTCAGAACGTCGCCGAAATCATGGCATCGACTGACCTAGCTATTGCGGCAGGGGGCACATCAACGTATGAGCTCTGCTACCTTGGGATCCCATTCATAGCCGTTATTATCGCTGACAATCAGATCGATAATGTCGCTTCGCTCCAGGAAAGGGGCATCACGCTCTCGATTGACGGCCGCAAGGGCCTCATATGTGGACAATTGTTGGAAGCTTTAGTGAGTATGCTATCCCAGGCCGATAGAGCAAAGATGAAGCAGAAAGAGTTGGAAATGGTTGATGGCTATGGTGCCGATAGGGTCTTGATGCACCTTCGAGAAGCAAGAATATGGCTGAGAAGGGCGGTTCTCGACGATGAGAGGAGAACATTGGATTGGTCCAATGATCAAGTTGCCAGGGCAAACTCATTTCATCCTGAAAAGATCAGACCAGAGGTCCATGCAATCAATTTCCGAAAGTGGCTCTCTTCCAAAGAGACAATGCTGTTAGTTGCGAACGATGCAGAAGACAATCCCATCGGCCAGGTCAGATTCGATTTTGCTGAGGACGAGGCAAGTATATCGATCTCTTTGGACAAACGATTCCGAGGCAGAGGCTTGGGCAGCGAGATGATAAGATATTCATGCAAGATGGCAACGGGAACACGAAAGGTCGACAAGGTCAATGCATTGGTCAAGATCGGCAACGATGCTTCCGTCAGGGCTTTCGAGAAAGCAGGGTTCGTTTTCGTCGCTAGAGAAAATAGATTTGGGCAGGAATGCCTTCACTATGTCAGCGAGAAGTGACAGATATGGTCCGAGACTTTCACATTGGCAGCAGAAGAATCGGACCAGGATATCCTGTGTATATCGTCGCTGAGATGTCTGCCAATCACAATCAGGATCTCGAAACCGCCATCGAACTCGTCAAAGCAGCTAAGGAGGCGGGCGCAGACGCGATCAAGACCCAGACCTACACCGCGGAGAGCCTGACGATCCCGATGGCTCAAGGCGGCTCTGATGCCTGCGCTGGAACAATTTGGGATAAAACCAGCCTTTACGATCTCTACTCAAAAGCGTTCACCCCGCCTGAATGGCAAGCGAAAATCCAGAAGGCAGCGAAGGATCAGGGAATCGATTTCGTCTCGACCGCATTCTCGCCCAAGGATGTCGATTTGCTCGAGGACCTCGATGTCCAGGTCCACAAGGTCGCTTCGTTCGAGATAGTGGATTTGCCATTGATCGAGAAGATGGCGTCAACAGGAAAGCCGTTGATCATCTCCACAGGCATGGCAACCGTCGAGGAGATTGAGGAGGCCCTTGAGACGGCATACGGTGCAGGCGCTTCCGAGGTAGCGCTCCTGAAGTGCACGAGCGCTTATCCAGCTTTATCAACTGAGATGAATCTGATCACAATTCATGAAATGATGAACAGGTTCTGTGTCCCAGTTGGGCTCTCAGATCATTCGATGAGCCTTGAGGTCCCGATCACGGCCATCGGCCTTGGAGCTTGCATCGTAGAGAAGCATCTCACCTTGTCCAGGTCAGTGAAGGGACCTGATAGCGAATTCTCACAAGAACCAGAAGAATTTGCGAGAATGGTTGAGGCGGTCAGAACAGCTGAAAGCTGCATTGGCAAGGTCCATTATGGTCCAGGGAAACGCGAGGAAAGAAGTCTTCTCTTCAGACGCTCGCTTTATGTCGTCAAGGCGATTGCTTCAGGCGAGGTGTTCAGCGAAGAGAACGTCAGATCGATAAGGCCTTCTCTTGGGCTTCATCCGCGCTATCTCAAACAGATCATTGGAAAAAAGGCAGCGAAGGACATCCCGGCTGGAACCCCGCTGAATTGGTCACTGATCGAATAATCCTAATAATTCTAATAACAAGGAATTCATCCAGAGAACGGACATTCGAGAGGGGATCGCATGAAGGTCGTGGCAATAATCCAGGCAAGAATGGGAAGTACGAGGTTGCCCGGCAAGGTTCTGATGGACATTTGTGGGAAGACCATGCTCGCTCGAGCCCACGACCGAGTGAAGATGGCCAAAACGATCAACGAAGTCGTGGTGGCAACGACGGATCAAGAAAATGACGATGTCCTAGAATCCTATTGCAGAGCAAATCGATGGAATTGCTTTAGGGGAAGCCAGGATGATGTTCTCGATCGGTACTACCTTACGGCGAAGAAACACCATGCAGAGGCAGTGGTGAGAATCACATCGGACTGTCCACTGATCGATCATACTGTGATTGACCAAGTCGTCCAATGCTTTTTGTCGAAAAAGGATGAGGCCGATTATGCCTCCAATTTACTGCCGTTGCGCACCTACCCGAGAGGATTGGACACCGAAATAATGAGCTTTAAAGCACTGGAACGAGCGTGGAACGAAGACGATAACCCGCGCACCCGGGAGCACGTCACTCAGTTCATAGTCTCGAATCCGTCCAAGTTCAAGTTGACAGGGGTCACCAATCCAACCGATTTCTCATACATGAGGTGGACCGTCGATGTCCCTGAGGATTTGGAATTGGTGCGAAGGGTCTACTCTCACTTTGGCGAGTCGGACTTCGGCTGGATGGAGGTAGTGGATTTGTTGCTCGCAAAGCCCGAGCTTCTAGAGCTCAACCGTTCAGTGAAACAGAAAGTGATCTAATCCCTCTGGTTGCCAACCCCGATTAAAATACCGACCCCTTAACGGCATCAATTACCTCTTGCACTTCCTCATCGGTCATCGTGCCAAACATTGGGAGGCTGAGGATCCGCTGATATGCCTCCTCTGCGATTGGACATAGACCCATTCCAGTGCCGAGCGTCTTGACGTAGTATGGGTGGAGGTGCACAGGGATGTAATGCACATTGGCACCGATCCCTTTATTTCTCAACTCTGCGAACAGCTTATTTCGACGCCCTGGTTTTCCATCTACCTCGATGACGAAGAGATGATATGCATGCTTTCCGCCAGGGGTCTCTTTCAGTGCATGGATGCCATCCAGATCTCGGAAAGCATCGTGATACTTAGCTGCGATCTCCCTTCGTCTTTCCAGCCACAAAGGTAATTTCTTAAGCTGGCTGATCCCGAGCGCACATTGAATGTCCGTCAATCGATAGTTGTAACCTAGCTCAATCATCTCATAGAACCAGGTCTGGTCGGCCTCTCGTTGACGTGCCGTCCTATCGATTCCATGATTGCGGAACCTTCGCATCTTGGCTTCAAGCTCGTCATTCTGGGTGAGCACCATCCCTCCTTCCCCGGTGGTGATGTGTTTTACTGGATGGAAGCTTAAAGCGGTCAAGTCAGCCAATGCACCCACATTCTTACCATTGTACTCGGCCCCGAGAGCATGGCAGGCATCAGAAATGAGTATCAGGTCCCTTTCATGTGCGATTTCGAGCAGCTCGTCATACGGGCATGGATTTCCAGCATAGTCCACGCTAACGATCGCTTTGGTATCCTTCGTGATCTTCGCCCGAACTTGATCTGGATCGATCAAGAGTGTATCGGGATCGATATCCACGAATATCGGCTTGCCACCCTGATATAATATGCAATTTGCACTCGCCGCGAATGTCATCGGCGTTACGAGGACCTCATCTCCCGGTCCAATTCCCGCCGCTGCGATCGCGGTATGCAAGGCTGCCGTTCCGTTTGAAACCGCCACCCCCCTCTTGGCAGAGGTGAAGGAGCATATCGCCCTCTCGAACTCTTCTACCTTCGGCCCAGTGGTCAGCCAATCCGATTTTAGTACTTCAACGACTGCCTTGATGTCCTCATCGTCTATGGTCTGCCGGCCATAAGGTATCACTCTGCGCATCCGGATTCCTTCACCAAGTCAGACAATTGTTCAACCGAGAGCCATTCCTTGTTCGAATCGCTTGAATAGCGGAATCCTTCCGGTATCGGCGTCTTGATTTCCCATTTGACATAGCCCCAAGATGGTTCCGAAGGCTCGATGATGAACATGTCGTCGTGATCGATGGTGCTACGCATCTCATCCTCGGAAATCAGCACCTCGTGTATCTTCTCTCCCGGTCGAATTCCTGTATATTCCACAGAGCAACCAGGAGCTATAGCCTTGCCCAAATCAGTCATCGACATGCTCGGTATTTTTGGGACGAATATCTCCCCTCCGTGCATTCGCTCAATGTTCTTGATCACAAAATCTACGCCTTGTTTGAGCGTAATCCAGAACCGAGTCATTCTAGGATCGGTGATTGTGATCTTACCTGCCTTTCGTTGGTGCAGGAATAGCGGTACTACGCTGCCCCTGCTGCCGATCACATTGCCATATCTAACGCAGCTGAACCTGGTTTCCATCGCTCCGCTGTAGGAATTTGCCTGGATGAATAATTTCTCGGCCACAAGTTTAGTGGCACCATATAGGTTGACTGGATTGACAGCTTTGTCCGTGGATAGGGCGATTATCTTCGAGACTCCGCAGTCAAGCGCAGCTTCGATGACGTTTTTGGCGCCATTGACGTTGGTGTTGATCGCTTCGATGGGATTGTATTCGCAAGCGGGGACCTGCTTCATAGCCGCTGCATGAACCACGATATCGACGTCCCCCATCGCTCGCTTTAATCGACCCTGGTCCCTGACATCACCGATGAAATATCGCATACTTGGGTGATCAAAACCAGATAACCTCATCTCGTGTTGCTTAAGCTCGTCTCTGCTGAAAATGATGAGCTTTTTTGGTTTGTACTCGTTCAACATGATCTTTGTGAATTTCTTTCCGAAAGAACCAGTACCGCCAGTGATGAGCACTACCTTATCATCCCAACGCATGCTCGTTCCTAAGTGTCATGGAGATATTTATGTTGTTGCGGGTGGCGATTCGACTGGTATCTCGAATACCGAATCCGAAGCTGAATATCGAATCCCCAAGGCGAAGAACAGATTATTATCACCAATAACATTGTTGGGACGATGCTACGCGTCGCGTTGCTGCGCTCCCGCTTTCCAGATGTCAGGCTGGAGAAGGAAGCCAGGGCGCTGACGAAAGGGGGGTTCCAGTGCGAGATAATCGCCTGGGACAGGAAGAGGGGGTCTCCCTCGATCAAGCCGGATGAAGGCATCAAGGTCACGACATTTGAATTGGCTGCACCTCCGAGCAGCATCCTCGTAATTCTGGCGCTTCCGGTCTGGATGTGCTACGCGTTCATGAGATTGATCAGGAGCGATGTCGACACGGTGCATGCCGCAGACTTCGATGCCTGCCTCCCCGCCCTCCTGGCGGCCAAGGTCAAGAACGTTCCAGTGGTCTATGATATCTACGACCTTTACGCGGAGACCATGGCCTTCCCGTTCCTCAAGAATTGGTTCCGCAAGATCATCAGCAAGATCGATATTCAATTGATCGACCAGGCGAGGACGATAGTATTGCCAGACGAGTCGCGTTTGGCCCAGATCGGCGAGCGCTTCTCGGAGAAGACGGTATATGTATACAACTCGCCCGAGGAGAAGGCTGAGGAACGCAGCCTCAATCTAGCGAGCTATGAAGATGGGGGCTTTGCCCTTTTCTTCGGTGGGGAGGTGACCCCGGATCGCTGCCTTCATTTGGCGATCGAGGCGGTCAAGGATCTTCCAGGTGTGAATTTGAGGATAGTAGGGCCGGCCAGCGCGGAGTATGCCCAGCGATTGAAAGAGTTGGCATCCAAGGCGCGGAACATCGACCTCCAACTTTCCTGGCATCAGCCCGATTATATTATGAAATGCGTGAGGGAATCGGATGCACTGTTCGCCATTTATGACCCATCAATCCCCAACAATAGATATTCCAGCCCGAACAAGCTGTTCGAGGCGATGATGTGTCGAAAGCCGATCATCGTCAACCCGGGAACGTCGATGGATCGGATTGTCCAGGGCGAGAAATGCGGAATTGTGATGGAGAGATTGACCCCGGCAGCCTTCCGTGAGGCTGTCTTGAGACTGAAGGAGGATGTCCAATTGCGCGAGACATTGGGGAAGAACGGCAGGGCCGCTTACGAGCAAAGATATGGCTGGTCGATCATGGAACAAAGGCTGATAGAGGCGCACCGGCGACTCGCGCGGTGAACGCATCGATCGCATATCGATATAATTTGCAGCTCAATCCAACGAAATGGTGCATCCTTTGGCCAGTGATTCCTTGGCCTTTTCGATGAGCTCAACCGTCCTGACCCCTATCGTTCCGGAATTCCTGGTCTCGCTCTGCGGGTCGGAGATCGACTGCACGAAATGCAACAGCTCCGTTCGAATGGTGTTGTTCCTCTCGACCCCCAGTTTATAAGTGTAGCCTGACTCGTAGATCGTGATCTCTTGGCCGACAGCATCGATGTATGCCGATCTTCCCTCTCCGATCACGCTGATCTGGCGGACCTTTCTAGGGGACAACCAACTCAAGGTTGCATGAGAGACGACGCCCGACTTCAGCTCAGAGATGATATACGCTGTCTCTTCCAGCTCCTTTCGCCTGAAGGGCTTGGCGACGCATGTTACACGATTCGGCCATTCATCCAACAGGAAATTGATTATATCGAAGTAGTGTGGAGCGAGATCAACGATGACATCGCGGTCGGCGAATGGCTGCTCGAGGTTGGTCCATTCCAGTTCGATCAGGAAGACCTTTCCGAAGAATTTCTCCTTTATCAGCCGCCTTATCTCCAACAATGCGTTATTGAAACGATAGATGTGCCCGACGGAGAGCGTCAGCCCTTTTTGCTCGGCCAATGCCACCAATGTCCTTCCCTCATCGCTGGATAGTGTCAACGGTTTCTCAACCAGTACATGCTTTCCGGCCTCCAGCGCCTCCTTGCAAGCTGGATAATGCAAAATGTTCGGGAGGCAGACATTCACAGCTTTTATGCTAGGGATTGCTAGCACCTCATGATAATCGTTGACGAGCGTCTCTACGCCATAGCGGTCCCTGGCAAGTTCCAGGTTCTTCTTCGATAGATCGGATACCGCCTTGACCTTCACGTTGGGGATGTTGCTCCATTCTTCCACGATCTTCCGGCCCCAATAGCCGACGCCCAGGACGCCGACCTCGAAGGGCTTCATTTCAGTCCTCCGAAGAACCCCTTGATCTGTTCGGTGACATATCTGACCTCTTCGTCCTTCATCTCTGGGAACATCGGCAAAGAGAGCACGGTGGATCCGAGCCTCTCCGCCACCGGGAAGCTACCTTCCTTGTAACCGTACATTTGAATATAGACCGGTTGCAGATGGATAGGCACCGGATAGTGGATCGCTGTCTCCACCCCTTTCTGAGAGAGATAGCTGGCCAGCTCATCACGGCGTTTCGTCCTTATCACATAAAGATGGAATACCGGTGTTGAGTCCTTGTTCGCGAGAGGCGGCTTACCGATCTCATTCAGCCCCTTCAGCTCTTGTGAATACAAGCCAGCTATTGCCCTTCGACGCTCGTTCCACGATTCAAGATGCCTCAATTGGACCCGACCAATGGCTGCGTTGCAAGTGTTGAGGCGGGCCGTGAACCCGACCATGTCGTGGATGTAACGTGACGCCCTTCCACAATCCCTCATTTTGGCCACTTCTTTTGCAAGCTCGTCGTTGTCAGTGGTGACCATGCCACCATCCCCTCCGACGGTCATATTCTTCGTTGTGTAGAACGAGAAACAACCAGCATCCCCGATCGCCCCGATCTTCTTCCCTCTGTAGACGGAGCCATGAGCCTGAGCGGCGTCCTCGATGAGCTTTAGACCTTTCTTATTGCAAAGCTCGACCAGGGGGGCCATTTCGCAGGGTTGGCCATAAAGATGCACTGGGAGGACGGCGGCGGTCTTCTCGCTTACGACCAACTTCACTTGGTTGGGGTCGATGTCATAGTCGGATTCCCTGGCATCTGCGAACTTCGGAGTGGCACCGGCCTGGATGACCGCATTTGCGGTGGCGATGAACGACATCGGAGTGGTGACGACCTCTTTTCCGCAAACCTTGCTGGCGATCATAGTGATATGCAATGCGGCTGTGCCAGAAGAGACCGCGATGGCATGTTTCGTACCGATATAGCGAGCGAACTCCTCCTCGAACTTATGAACGCTCTCGCCCATGACCAATCGCTCATTACGAAGCGCATTGGCAGCGGCCTGGATCATTTCCTCATCCATGATTGGCTTGGCAAACGGTACCTTCATTGAATTCACCCGATTCGCTTGACGACCTTGGCTGGATTTCCAACGACCAGAACGCCGGCCGGAACATCCTTGGTCACTACAGACCCTGCTCCGACCATGGCATTCTCACCGATAGTTATTCCACAGACTATCACTGCACCTGCTCCGATGGAAGCGCCCTTTTCCACAAGGGTCGGAACGACTTCCCATTCACCGACCGCCCTTGGATGGAGATCGTTGGTGAAGACAACGTGCGGACCTATGAAAACCTCATCCTTGATCGTTACGCCCGATGGTATGAACGCGAACGCTTCAACCTTGCATCGATCTCCGATCACCACCCCGCGTTGGATTTCGACGTAAGCGGCTATCTTGCAATCCTGTCCGATCTTGCAGCCATAGAGATTTACGTAATCACGAATGACGGTGCCTTCTCCAACTGTGCAATCTTCGATTCGAGAATACTTAGCCAGTAGTTTCATCTGGAATCGGCCATGGGAATTTAGAGATTAATACTTTCTTTTCTGAAGCCTTTTGAATTCTTAGTTTCCTTCCTGGCACAATATATTAATGCTGCGGACTGATTGACCAGGGATGCTCGTTAGCGTCGTGCTGAACATAATGAACGAGGAGAAGAACATCGCCGACCTCCTCGATTCCCTTGTCGTCCAGGAGCAGCCCCTTGAGGTCATTGTCGTGGACGCTAAGAGCCGTGACAAGACAAGGGAAATCGTCCAGAGATATGTCGATAAGTACCCGTTCGTCAAGCTTTATGTGGAACCGGGCTCCAGGGGGCACAGCACCAATTATGGGATAAAGAAGGCGACAGGGGACCTGATCGCCTTCACCGGTGGTGATTGCATCGCCAATCCATTTTGGATAAGGGAGCTACGCAAGACCGTCGGCGAAGGGACGGACATAGTCGCTGGCCGCTGCATCAACATCGGTTTGGAATCCTGGGAGGAGCTGGATCGGGTCGAGCTCTACTACAAAGGCGTTGACCTTTCCTTCCCGAGCGCAAACATGGCATTCAAGAGAGAGGTCCTGGAAATGGTTGGTGGGTTCGATACCTGGTTCGTGACCGCAGAGGACATCGACCTCAATTTCCGTTCGGTGGCAGCCGGTTACAAGATCGCGTACAACCCGGATTCAATCGTTTATCATCGGACCAAGGCAACTATCTACCGTTTCTACAGGCAAGCCTACTGGAATGGGGTCGGCAGAAAGCAGCTCACCCTGAAGCACGGAAGGCTATGGGGTAATTACGACCCCATGAGAATGTTCAAGCAGGAGATGAACTTCTGGGCGTTTACTAGACTCGCGGTCGCGATGGGGGGCTACGTGGCATACAAGTTCTTCGACGCCAAGCCCCCTTACAGCAAGAGGCTGATGAAGAAGGCGGTTGAGCGCGACACTAGGTAATTCTATAAATCTAGGTTGTTTTCCCTGACCCGGTGTGCATCTGAAGGTCAGCATCGTCATCCCGACCATGAATGAGGAGTCGTCCATAGGCAAGGTTCTGGACCTGGTCAAGGGGACGATGCAGAAGACCCAATATGAATACGAGATCCTGGTGGTCGATACCAACTCGAAAGATAAGACAAGAGACATCGCTCGAGAGAAGGGCATCATTGTCATCGAGGAACCGAGGCGCGGATACGGACGGGCCTATAAGACCGGTTTCGAGAAGGCCAGTGGGGACGTGGTGGCGACGTTGGATGCGGACTGCACCTATCCGGCCGAGGACATACCGGAGCTAAGCGCCAAGCTGTTCGCGGAGAACCTTGACTTCATCACCACCAATCGCTTGGCCAGGATGGAGGAGGGGGCGATGAGCAGGATGCACCGCTTCGGGAATTGGGTGCTCAATGTGACCGCAAAAGTGCTGTTCAGCGTGAGCTTCAAGGACTCGCAGAGCGGGATGTGGGTGTTCCGGCGGGAGGCTTTTGGCAAGCTGGACGTTCAGGACGACGGGATGCCGTTCTCCGAGGAGATCAAGATCGAGGCGTTCCGCAAGCTCCGGACGGTCGAGGTACCGATAACGTACAAGCGCAGGGTGGGAGAGGTCAAGCTCTCGTCCTGGAAAGACGGCTGGAAGAATTTCAAATTCCTATGGAAGAAGCGCTTCTGATCAGAAGAACCGTTCCCGGACCAGCCTAATACTAGCGCGCAATCCCTCTCGCGCTTTCAGGTTATAGAGGCAGGCGGATGGATGGTAGGTCAGCAGCACTTCCTTCTGCTGCCCCAGAATCTCGATCGATGCGAACGTGTTCGCTTCCATGCCAACCTTGACGCCACGGCCGAGCAGGTTCTCGCTGGCCGTCCGCCCCATCGCCACGATCAACCGCCTACTTGCCAATTCCTGTTCCAAGTAAGGGAAGCAGGCGCACATCTCCTCGGGCAATGGCCGACGGTTCTCGGGGGGGCGGCATTTCACGGTGTTGGTTATCATGATCCTATCCCGCTCCAACCCTTCCTCCCTCAACAAGCGATCGAGCATCTTCCCCGCCCGACCGATGAAAGGCGCGCCCATCTGGTCCTCCTTCTCTCCGGGGCCTTCTCCGACGAAGACCACCTGGGACCGCATATCCCCGGACGGAGGCACGACCTGGATGCGCCTCTCGCTCAAACGGCAGCGCGTGCAATGGAGGTCGAGCTCCATCTTAGCCCCTCAGGACTTCCTCTGCCGTCAGCAACGGCATAAGTTCGACGCCGATTTCGGCCAATCTGGCCATTCCACCCTCCTGGCGATCGATGACCGCGAGGACGAAATCGACCTTTCCTCCGGCGTTGCGTAGGACGGCCACCGCCTCCGCGGACGAACCTGCCGAGGTGACGACATCCTCGACGACCAGCACTCTCATCCCCTCCTCCAAGGCGCCTTCGATGAGCTTCCCGGTTCCATGGTCCTTCTTCTCCTTGCGGACCATGACGTAAGGGATGCCGGTCCTGAGCGACAACGCGACTGCCAGGGGAACGGAGCCGAGGACCACTCCGGCTATCATATCGACCTTCAGCCCCCGCCGCTTCATCTCCGTCTCCATTTCCTCGGCGATGATGGAAAGGACCCCCGGGACGGTCGATGCCCTCTTGATGTCGATGTAGTACTTGCTGTGCTTTCCCGAAGCGAGCGTGAAATCGCCATATTGTAATGCATGGCATGCCTTCAGGGATTCCTTCAGCTTCTTGTTCATATCACCACGGCTCCTTCTTCAGACCGGCTTTGTAGCCGATAATATTGACGGAACG
>PMBU01000069.1:23067-31741 GCA_003153895.1 Methanomassiliicoccaceae archaeon
AGGGTCGCGACCGCGCCCAAGGCGGTAGGCATCGGGCCAAGGCCGATGAATCCAGGGAGGTAACTGCTATAATTGGCCTCGCCCACTATCTGCAAGCAGCCAATGATTATCCCAAAGGCGACCCCGCCGATGAGACCGTTCCAAGTCTTCCCTTCCCCGAGGATCCGACATCCTCTCCACTCCCTGCCGAAATCGACACAGATGCCACCACCAAAGAGCACCGCGCCGGGATTGGCCACCAGGGCGGGGACCATCACCCAAAGGCCAGAGCCGATCAGAAGGAGTACGTCCATCGGTCGCTGATTTCGGCCAGGACATAATAACCTTTCCTATCGGCTCAGCGCCCATGCCCCCGGAAGAAATTGAGCACGTCGTTCTGCACCGAATGCGACTCCTTGATGTCGATCCGATCGGCGAACTGTTTTGCCCTCTTATCCAGTATCACTGCCGCCCCGACGTCGTTCTCTGTTCGAATCAAGCGCCCGATGGCCTGCATCATCTTCCTGGCTGCGGGCACCTTGACGGTGTACTCCCACCCCTTTCCGAACTTGACCTCGTAATAATGCAGCAGGGCGCGCTGCTTAGCCGTCGGCTTGGGGAACGGTATCCCCACTACGATGGCCATCTCCAGCTCCTTGTCCGGGAAGTCGATCCCTTCCGATATCCTTCCGCCCATCACGGCGAAAAGCACCGATCCCTTCTCGCTGGTCTGCTTGAACCTAGAGACGGTGTCCATCAGTTCGGCCTGGGGCATTCCCCTCTCCTCCAGCAGCACTGGTTTGTGGATGCGGCGGGCGGCCCCGTCCGCCAGGAAGCGGTCCATGAGCGAATAGGAGGGAAAGAACACTACGGTGTTCCGGTCGATAACGTTGCAGAGTGCGATGGCATGCTCGACCATCCTCTCCATCATCTCCTCGTCCTGGGCCATGTCCTCGAACTTGGTTGTGACGTCCTCGACGTAGAGCACGACCCTGTTGCTTTTGGGGAATGGAGAGGGGAAAGTGCGCATGATGGAGTCCTTGGGTAAGCCGATCGAGTCACGATACTCGTAAAGAGGGACGAGAGTGCCGGACATGTGCAGGCTGGCTTGACACTCTCCGAAGAATGTGCAGGCGAGGGAGGGGTCCAGGCAATAGGCCTCGAATCGGGGGTTCTCTCCGCCGACGACCAGTCGGATATAGAACTCTTCGTCCAGGTTCAGCCAGAAGTTTATCAATGACCCCAATGAGAAGATATAGGATCGCGGCAGTCGCCCCTGCTCCTTCTTCGATTCCCTGATTATCTCTCCATGGGTCATGAGCGCATTGGCTGCGATCTTCAGCGAGCGGGAGGTGGTGGTGAACGCCTGCAGCAGCCCCTCTTGCAGGAACCCAGGAGGTATCAGGCCATCGTCGTCAATCAGATATTCCTCCAACGCCTCTGCCAGGAGCTTCTCGAGCTCGTCGACCACGTCCAGGATGCTAACCCCCGCCAGCACTTCCGGGTCCCCGTAATCGTCCGCCTCCTTCCGCACCAAGGAAAAGAAACGCCTGGACATCTCGGCGCTGAGGATGTCGCGCGCATAGTCCGGAAGGTTGTGCGCCTCGTCGATTATTACGATCAGATCGGACTCGACCACGTTCATGTTCTCCAGGAACGCCCGGCGGACGAAGGGGACGAACATGTAAGGGTATGGTGCAGTAACGACGGTGGCATTCTCCATCAGCTCCTTCGACAGCTCATAGGCGCAGAGGTCGCGGGAATCGCAGTAGCTCACGAACTCCTCCACCGTCGGCAGGGTCTTATGGCAATGCTCCTCGATCTCCTGGAAGTTGGTGCTCAGCACCTTCTCGTAGTACCGGCATCCTCCGTCCTTTCCGGCCAAGGTGCGCTTCTTCTTCTCGGCGCAGAGCTTGGAGAGTTCCTCCGAGCTCCCCTCCTTGAGGTCAGGATCTCGCCTGAAAAGTGGGCAGGTGCTCTGCCGTCCTTGCACCCCCATCCCGAATACCTCCCTCTTCTCGTTGAGCCGGCGAAGCTCGAGCATGACCTGGCGCTGCTGCGAGTTCGTCCGCGTAAGATAGACGACCCTCTTCCCCTGAGATAGCGCAGTATGGACCGCTGCAGTCAACGCGCATACGGTCTTCCCTGTGCCAGTGCCGCTCTCCAGGACGATATGACCGCCATTCTTCATGACCCGGTCAACCGTCTCAACGAAATCCGTCTGGTGCTCGCGCGGGCTGTAGGGAAAGAATTCCATCCGCTTTGCTAACGTCAGATTGATGAATAGGTTTGTGGAGAGAGCGCCGAAACTGGCCTACTCTCTTGTCCAGTCGCGTCTTAAGCGGTGCGCTGCCAGACGTCCTCTGGCACTTCGTCGTAGACCGAGTCGTCGCCATTGGCGAGCCCGCTGCCACGTCCGTTGCCAGAGATCAGTTCGAAAATCCTTTCCTTCCTGAAAAGCCAATAATGAATTCTCCACTCTCGTCCGTCGTACAAGGTGGTCTCCTCGCGCTCGGTGGTCAGGATCCCAGTGTCCTCCAGCATATAGAAAGCATCCCGGTCCTCGGGTTCCAGGATATTGTCGATGATCCGCTCGGAATAACCAAAGAAGTTCATGACGTGCTGCGCCATCATGCGCGCCTGTTCCTCCGGCATCCCGCTGCTGTCGATGCTGGTCTTTATCGCCTGTGTGAGATCCTCGACCGTCAGGGTCATGACCTTGCCATTCTCAGACAGGTATACCGTATTCGCTCGCCCATTCTCATAACCAAGCTCGGAAGTCGGTGTGCCGTTCTCCTTGTTGGTCTTTATCAAATCGGTGCCCTTCTCGCTCACGGCTTTTGAAATCATTATACTAGCCTCCCCCTTAACGACGAAATTCGAAACTGGGAACTAATTAGACGGTAACGATTCGGGAAAGACTATTTAAACTTTTGTAATGTGATGAAGTCCGACGCAAGCCCNNGAGCGGAGGAAGGCTATGATCGCTCAGTTCAAGGTAGTCCCGATCGGCAAGGGGGAGAGCCTGAGCTCGTTCGTTGCCGAATGCGTGTCCATCGTGGACAGGAGCGGGCTCAGCTATCAGCTCACGCCCATGTCCACCATTCTGGAAGGCGATTATGACGAGGTGATGAGCATCATCAAGTCATGCCGCGACCGAATGCTCGAGCTCTCCGACCGGGTGGCAATCAGCATAGAGATCGACGATAGGAAAGGCCGGCAAGACGCAATGGCCGAGAAAGTGAGGAACGTCCAGGAGAAGTTGGCAAAGAAAAGGAAAAGATGAGGAGGGTGCCTTTCAAGGCACGATGTATTCCTTCAGTTTCATTGCACCCAGGCTGATGAAGCGGGCTTCCTTGAAGTCCTTGTGGGACAATAGCGCGTCCAGCACGTCCCGGTTAATCACCTGGTCCACCGAGACGAGCATCAGCGCCCTCCCGCCACGACTCTCCCTGCCAACTCCCATGCGAGCGATATTGATGCGCTTCTCGCCGAGGACCGTGCCCACGATCCCGATGACCCCTGGAACGTCGTTGTGCATGGTCATCAGGATGTCTCCCTCCACCGGCATGTCCAGATCGTATTCGTCCACGCCGAGGAGGCGCATCTGCCCCACCGGGAAGACCGTTCCGCGGACCTGGCGTTCGACCAGGTCCGAATGCACGCTCACCGTCAGCATGTTGACGTAGCGGCTGGACTCCTCGATCTTGGTCTCGGCCACATGGATGCCTTTCTCTTTGGCGATGGAACCAGCGTTGATGATGTTCACATCGCCAACGATGTTCTCCAGGACGCCGACCAGCGCAGAGATGGCGAGGGTCTTCGTGTCCAAGGTGGCCAGCTCTCCGTTCACGACCAGCTCGACACGCTTCACCGGCCCGTCGACCAGCTGGAATGCAAATGACGCGAGCATCTCCGCCAGAGGCATGTAGGGCAGTAGCTTGGGGTCGACCCGGCCCATCGGAGCGTTGACAGCGTTGGCGATCTTGCCTTCGACCAGGAAGTCCTTCACCGTCTCGGCCATCTCCAGGGAGACCTTCTCCTGCGCTTCCTTGGTGGAAGCCCCCAGGTGCGGCGTCACCACGATGTTGTTCAACTCAAGCAACTTAGATCCCTTGGGCGGCTCGTTCTCGAAGACATCGAGGGCAGCTCCGGCGATCCGGTTGGCCTTCAATGCCTCATAAAGTGCATCCTCGTCGATGATACCACCACGAGCGCAGTTGATGATCATCATGCCGGGCTTCATCTTCTCTATCTGCTCCTTTCCGATGATATGATGAGTGCTGGGCGTTAGCGGAGCGTGCACCGTGATGATGTCCGCTTCCTCGATTACCTTCTCCAGCGGCAGCAGGCGCACCCCAAGCTTCACCGCCACCTCTGGCGGCATGAACGGGTCGTAACCGACCATCTTCATCTGGAAGGACTTCGCCCTCTTGGCGACCTCCCCGCCCACTCGGCCGATTCCGACTATGCCCAGCGTCTTGCCGTTGAGCTCAGTGCCAGAGAATTTGCCCCTCTCCCATTTTCCCGATTTCAAGGAGGCATCGGCCCAGACGATCTTTCTGGCCAATGCCAGCATCATCGCCATTGCATGCTCAGCCGCCGAAACGGTATTGCCGGTGGGGGTGTTCATCACCAAAATCCCATGACGGGTCGCCGTCTCGACGTCCACGTTATCCACGCCAACGCCGGCACGGCCGATGACCCTCAGCTTCTTCCCGGCCTCGATGACCTGCTTGTTCACCTTCGTTCCGGACCGGATGATGATGGCATCATAATCGCCAATGACCTTCAATAGGTCATCGGGGGAAATCCCTGGCTTTACGTCCACGACCACTTTCGAGCCTTCCTCCAGGATTGCCAGGCCCTCTTTGGAGAGTTCGTCGGTGACTATTACCTTCATTTCATGACCTCCAGTACATCATCCAATGCCTTGAGCAAGTCCTTTACGTCCTTGACCGTCAGGTCGCCCATATGCCCGATGCGGAAGGTGTTGTCCTTCAGCTTCCCGTAACCGGGGGATACTTCGAAGCCACGTGCCTTCAGGTCCTTGTCCAACCGCCCGACGTCGAGCTTGCCGGTCTCCACGACGGTGATAGTCTCTGAGAGATACCCTTCCTCGGCGTACAGCCTGAATCGCTTCCTGGCCCAATCCCTGGCGGTCTCGGCCATGGCATGATGGCGCGCGTAGCGGTTCGCCATGCCCTCCTTCAGCATCTTGTCCAGCTGGTATTCCATGCCATACATGAGCGAAACCGGAGGCGTGGTCAGCGGCAGGTCCTTGTCCGCCGCCTTCTTGATCTCAAGGATATCGAAATAGTAGCCACGGTTCTGGACCTTCTCAGCCTTCTTTATCAACCGTTCGGAGGCGCAAAGTATCGCCAAGCCGGGTGGAAGCGCGAAAGCCTTCTGCGTGCCGAAGACCAGGGCATCGATGTTCATCTCCTTGATCTTCAGGTCCACTGCGCCGACCGATGTCACGCCATCGACGAATATCAAGGGGTCCTCGTCCGCCCTGATCGCCTTGACGATTTCCTGAGTGGGGTTGAGCACACCGGTGGATGACTCGTTCGATATTATCGTCACTGCCTCTGCGGTCGGCTGGATCTTGATGGCGACGTCCGAGCCTCGGATCGCCTTCCCCCAGGGCACGTCGATCTTCGTCACGTGCTTGCCATTTGCCAGCCCGATGGAGCCCCAGCGGTCGCCGAACGAGCCATTGGAAAGGCTGGTCATGTTCTCGTTCACACCGCAACGCACGCAGCTCTCCAGGAAACCACTCGCCGATGCCGGCACCAGGAATATCTGCATGTCCGTATCCAGGACCTTGTGCAGCTTTTCCACTATGCCCCTTTGTAATCGTTTATAATCCTCCCCGCGGTGGATCATCATCGGTTTGCTCATTGCCCTTAGCGTATCATCGAAGACTTCGACCGGACCTACAGTGAATAATCTATTGCTCACAGACACACCCCCAAAGCTCCGAAGGGCTTTCACCAAGACCGCCCGGAACCGAGGAAGCGCATCTGTGATGCTCCTCCCCATCCGCTTCCGGATCCACAGCCACTGGAAGAATTCTGGATATTATCCAAGCCCACAACAGAGTTATACACGCCGGTCATGCCTTGAGCAGCTGACTGCCCTACTGAAATGAACGTTTCCGGCATGACGTATTGTAGCATGTTGGCACCGTATCAAGAGAAATATAATATAAACCTTACTGTCGCCCTGATTCCAAATCGCCTCGCTTGTGGAAAATGACTGTGGCATGAGTTTCTAATCATTCTATTCAGCGCAAATCTTTGATTAGCTAGGAAAGAATACCTTCTACCGTTCAATATGAAGGGCATAGTTCTCGCTGGGGGAAGTGGCACTCGGCTCTATCCCATGACATCAGTGCTCAACAAGCACCTATTGCCGATCTACGATAAACCGATGGTCTATTACCCGCTCTCAGTCCTGATGATGGCAGGCATTCGGGACATCCTGATCATTTCCACCCCGGAAGACACGCCAAATTTCCGGACGCTTCTGGGTGATGGCGAAAGGTTCGGTATCAAATTGACCTATAAGGTCCAGCCTTCTCCAGATGGCCTGGCACAGGCTTTCATCCTTGGCGAAGAGTTCATCGGGAAAGAGAACGTCGCTATGATCCTCGGCGACAACGTCTTCTTCGGTGGCGGCTTGAAAGAGAAGCTCAGCAAAGCGGTCAGCAACGTCAAGAAAGGGAAGGCGACGATCTTCGGCTTCCACGTCAAGGACCCAGAACGATTTGGCGTCATCGAATTCTCTAAGGATGGGAAAGTGCGATCCGTGGAGGAGAAACCGAAACAGCCGAAATCGAACTATGCGGCCATAGGCCTTTACTTCTACGACAATAGGGTAGTCGACTTTGCCAAGAAGGTGAAGCCTTCCTGGAGAAATGAGCTCGAGATCACCGATGTGAATAACATGTATCTGGAGGCTCATGACTTGGAGGCTGTAGCGCTGGGCAGGGGCTTCACTTGGATCGATGCGGGCACCCCAGAATCGATGGCTGACGCCTCAAACTTCATACGCATGATCGAGAACCATCAAGGATTGAAGATCGCGTGCTTGGAAGAGATCGCCTATACCAATGGTTGGGTGGATCGGAAGGCGCTCGAGGAGTTGGGGAAGAAATACTCCAAGAACGATTATGGCAAGTATATTTTGAAGGTCCTGGAAGGAAGGATCAACTATTGAGGTGCTCAGATGAACGCTCTCCAAGCCGTGCTCCCCGAGGTCTTGCTGCTCGAGCCAATCGTCCATCGGGATGACAGGGGATGGTTCATGGAATCATACGTCAAGGGATTGATGGAACCATTGGGGGTCGACGTTGATTTCATTCAGGATAATCACTCCTTCAGCCTGCACAAGGGCACTTTGCGCGGGCTCCACTTTCAGAACGAGCCGATGGCCCAATCAAAACTCGTGCGCTGCACCAGAGGATCGATATTGGATGTGATCGTGGACATCAGGAAGGACTCGCCGACATTTCGCAAGTGGATATCATTGGAGCTGACATCGACGAACATGAGACAGGTATTCATACCGAAGGGGTTCGCTCACGGCTTCGTGACGTTGGAGGACGACACCGAGGTCCAATACAAGGTAGACAATTACTACAGCAAGGCGAACGACAGGAGCATCAGATATGATGATCCTGACCTGAAAATCGATTGGGTCGTACCTCGACCGGTCCTCTCTGGTAAGGATGCGAAAGCTCCATATCTCAAAGACTCCGACTGCAACCTGCTTCTTGGAAAGAGGTGAGCGCGGTGCGAATATTGGTGACCGGGGCCAAGGGACAATTGGGCTGGGACGTTGCTAAACGACTTGCTCCCGATCATGATGTGGTGAGGTTTGACGTGGAGCAGATGGATCTCGCCACGCCCTCCTTGATTGGAGGGATACTATCAAAAGTAGAGCCAGATCTCATCGTCCATTGCGGCGCTTTCACCGCTGTCGATAAAGCTGAGGAAGAAAAGGACCTCTGCCACCGGATCAACGCCGAGGCAACAAGAGCGATAGCAGCTCATGCGGTCGAGAGCGATACCAGAATGATCTACATTAGCACAGACTATGTCTTCGATGGCACGAAGCTAGAGCCATATGAAATAGACGACCAAACGCATCCCATCAATTTTTATGGCCAGACCAAGCTCGAGGGGGAATTGGCCGTGAAGGAGTTAATGAAGAAATACCAGATAATCCGGACTTCGTGGGTCTTCGGTGTTAACGGCAGCAATTTTGTCAAAACGATGGTGAGGCTCGGAAAGGAACGCGAGGTTGTGCGGGTCGTCTCAGATCAGGTGGGCTCACCATCATACACCGTCGATCTGGCCAACCTCATTGCAGAAATGGTCAGATCGGACCGATATGGCACCTTCCATGCGACCAACGAAGGTTATTGCTCCTGGCATCAATTCGCGACCGAGATATTTCGAAAGAAGGGTTTGAAGGCCAAGATTGAATCGGTAGCCACAGAGGACTATCCGAGCAAAGCCCTAAGGCCTAAGAACTCTCGATTGAGCAAGAGCTCGCTCGATGAGGCTGGTTTCCAGCGCTTGCCTTCTTGGCAGGATGCCCTGGAACGATATTTGAAGGAGACGAAGGAGGTCTGAAAGATGAGGTTGCTAGTAACGGGCGGCGCGGGCTTCATCGGAACCAACTT
>PMBU01000043.1:0-2437 GCA_003153895.1 Methanomassiliicoccaceae archaeon
TCGGCCTGGACAAGCGAAAAAGGTCGGGCGCACCGAACGCTCTTGACGCCAAGTTCACACATTTATCTAGCGGGAGACGACCATCGAGATGGCGTTCCCTCCGCCAAGGCAGAGCGTGGCGAGGCCGGTATGGACGTTCCGGTCGATCATCGAGTGGACCAGAGTGGTCAGGATGCGCGCGCCGCTGCAGCCGATGGGATGGCCCAATGCCACTGCGCCACCGTTCACGTTGAACCGGTCCTTTGGGACACCGAGCTCGTTTCTCACAACGACCGACGCGGTGGCGAACGCTTCGTTATGCTCGAACAGGTCGATGTCGTCGATCTTCAGCTTAAGCTTCTTCAGCAGTGCTCGCGTGGTCGGGATCGGCGCTTCCATGATGTGCTTCGGCTCGACCCCGCCGGTGTGATAGCCAACGATGCGCGCTAACGGCTCCAGCCCATTCTTCTCCGCGTAACGAGCGGAGCTGATCACCAGCGCCGCCGCCCCATCGCTGAGCTGCGATGCGTTGCCTGCGGTCGCGACTCCGTCCTCCTTGAAGACCGATTTGAGCTTGGAGAGAGCCTCCACCGATGTATCCGGTCTGATCCCTTCATCCACCATGAAATCGATGTCGCCCTTCTTGGTGTGCAGCTTGAACGGCACGATCTCGTTCTTGAACTTCCCCGAGGTGCTGGCCTTCTGAGCCTTCATGTGGCTCTCGTACGCCATCAGGTCCGAGTCGGCCCGATTCACATGGAACTTTTCGGCGGTGTACTCCGCGGTCATGCCCATGTGGATCTGGTTGAAATAATCCCAAAGACCATCGTGGACCATATGGTCGACCAACAGGCCATCGCCGATATTGTAGCCGAAGCGCGCCCTCTTGAGGAGATAGGGGGCGTTGTTCATGCTCTCCATTCCACCGGTCACCACGACCTCGTGCTCTCCGGCCTTGATCGCGTTCGCGCCCACGATGACGGCCATCAGGCCCGAGCCGCAGACGTCGTTCACGACCATCGAGCCCATTTCCGACCTGAGGCCCGCCTTCATGGCGGCCTGGCGTGCCGGATTCTGGCCTATGCCAGCCGATAGCACGTTCCCCATTATGCATTCCTGTATCTCCTCAGGCCTGACGCCCGCGCGCTCCACGGCGGCCTTGATCGCTGTCGCACCGAGCTCGGGTGCAGGCACGTCCTTCAACGTGCCATTGAACTTGCCAATCGCCGTTCGCGCGGCGCTGAGGATGACTATTTCTTCCATGTGATCTCTCCAATTGCTGATGAGCGGTGTGATTTGCCAGGCGCAGCAAGACCCTTCCCGTATAAAAAAATGCCGATGTTCGTATTCGACTAACAACGATGTTGAGCTTCCATGCGCTTCAGCGGCTTGCTCAAATGCCGGCGGGTGCAGACCGGCGGTTCGTACCATCCTGGCTCGATGCTTCGCATCATAGGGACGAACTCCGCTTTCGATCGATCCGCCTTACTGCCACATTTGCGGCATCGGAAGCCTGCCTTGCTCCCCAAAGATTGCATGCTCTTGTCACATACCGGACATCTAGGATTGGCGACCTTCTGAGCGACCTTCACCAGCTCCAATAGTTCGAACTTCTCGAGGTTCAGGGTGCGAGGCTGCTCCCGCAGCTCGCCGATGACCTGGACCCTATCTCCTTCTTTCAGCTCACGGACCTTGCCACGGAAGCCTTTCGAAGGTTCATAGGCGGCGCAATCCAGGACCGACCCGTTCACCATTAGCTGGAAGAGCACGTGCCCACCAGCAATTGTCTTTGGCGCTTCAGCGACCTGGCCGCGCATCCGGTAGGTGCTGCCAGGGACGAGCTTGCCGGCGGCAGGAATCACATGGTCGTCCGTCCCCTGATTGGTCAGGTAGAGCAACCAGCGGTCCTTCGCCTCCGACCTGATGCTCGCCATCGCCAGCGGCAGGTCCTCCAGGGTGTCGCCCCTGATCCCGAACAGGATCGGACAGGGCGAGTGCGGTGCGATCGCCACGGCGCCGGAATCATGATCGTAATTGTTGAAGGTCGAGGGGAAGCGTTCGTCCAGCCTCTCAACGTCATCCTTGGTTATCTTTCTTTGACTGCCCCAGTGGCTCCTCTTGCGGTAGGCCAGGACCTCGTAGGTGCGGTCGTGCGGCACCCAGGACATCGCCGACGTCGCACCGATCACTCCCCTTCCGCCGCACAGACCGATCGATCTGGCACCTATTCGCGCCAGTTCCTTTTCGACCATCTCTCGTTCGATGATCCGGCGCACCGCCTGCCAATAAATGGCTGGGGAGGGTCGCACCGTGGACATCACCATACCAGGACTGGCCTCTTCTTCGACCCGGGACCATTGGCGGAGAAGCTCCGCACCGATCGAGAACAGCTCACTACCGTCCTCTGGCTCCTCGCCCCGATCGAAGGAATATATCGGTTTCCTTCCGATCCGGCCTG
>PMBU01000043.1:2497-3464 GCA_003153895.1 Methanomassiliicoccaceae archaeon
TCGGTCGCAAGGAACGTGGTGCACATCCCCTTGGTTGAATCGGTGTCGTCAAAGGCGAGGAACATCTGAGGTTGCCACATCGTCTGCGCCGGTATAATCCATTTGCGCAGAATGGCCCTCCAATGCGCCTCAGATGGCGGTCCAGCTCCGTACGAAGAACATTTCGCTTCCTGAGGACCAGGTCCCCCTTGCCTCCACCATCGTTTGCTCGGCTGGCGGTGGCCCATCCTCGTTAGCCAGAAAGCCCTTGGCAGAGCTTCCTGCGAAATCATACAGCACGAGGACCCAACCCTTCAGTGATTGCTTGACTGCGGCCACCTCACATTGCAGACGAACTGTCTGGCCGTCAGGGAGATCGGCGAATCGGTCCGTGGATCGCGGCCGGAAGTCCGAGAGCACTGATAGAAGGACGATGAGCGTCGCAGCGACCGCGACCAGAACCTTCAGTTCGCTCTTCGGGCGGCGCACGCCGGGGGTTCATTCTCCGCCCTTATTTGCTCGACGGTTGAAATCAGCTTACCAGTCCAGGAAGAAAAATGAATTATACTTCGGTGCAGATTGCGCCCCCATGGCCAAACCGTTCTCAGTCGAACGCACCCTGGAGCTCTCAGCCTTGATGACCTTGGTGGGCATCATTCTGGCGGTCGTAGGCCTCGCGGACATCAGCGCCGGGACCGCTGGCCTCGGTGGCTGGTCGATCTGGGCGCTGCTCGCTGGCGTCATCGTCTTCCTGTTCGGGATCTACTGGTTGGCGGGTTACCTGCGCAACGTAAGGGATTTTAAGGAGCTCATGGACGAACAGAGCAAGGCGGCCTTCATCAAGAACATGGACGAGATCGAATACCTTGCTTGGAAGCTTCCGATGCGCTTTGAGAACGAGCTGATGGAGAAGAAGAAGCGGCTCGGCGTGCGGTGACCGAACGCAGAGGGGGACCCCTTTGTTTCCACTGGAGATCGTTCCCCGCGC
>PMBU01000043.1:3471-12795 GCA_003153895.1 Methanomassiliicoccaceae archaeon
TAGCGAACGCTCTCGAGGCACTCAAGTCCTCGAAGCGAGGAAATGAAGCTCTCGCTCCTTTCGGAATAGGGAAGGATCATCTCGAAACGATGTGGAGGGGTGAAATACTTCGATATCAGATCCATCAAAGTATCGATACCATCTCCCGTTTTGGCGGAGACCTTGACGATGGCAGCGCATTCAATCCATTCAGATAGCACCTTCTCATCGAGATGCCTTCCTGGGCCGATATCAATCTTGTTGAGAACTAAAATCACTCTCTCTGGCGATAGATCTGGGTACAGTATCTTCTTTGATGTGAGTATCTTTCTCTTTATCTCTTCTCTTGGTTCGGAAGAGTCTACGGTCAGCAACACCAGGTCAGCAGTGAAGATTTCCTCTATAGTATTCTTGAAAGCTTCGATTACAAATGGTGGCAGATCGTCCAGGAATCCGATCGTGTCAGTTATCAGTATCGTTCTATCGATATCTCTTATCTTTCTTGTGGTAGTGGATAGAGTAGAGAACATTCTATTCTCTACCAGCACCGTTCCTCCAGTGAGAGCATTCAGCAATGCGGATTTCCCAGCATTGGTATATCCAGCAAGGCTGACCAGCGCTTGACCGCGCTTCTGCCTCTGCCCTCTTCTGATTACATGAGTTTGATTGATCGATTTCAGTTCTTCTTCTATCTTCTTTATTCTCTTCTTAATTAAATCATAGTAAACATCGACGGCATACTCGCCGCCTCCCAAGAAACCAGGATGCTCTCCTTTCTTGGCACTGTGAATCCATTCTTTCAGAAGGGGGACCTCATACTGAAGTCTGGCCCTCTCCACCTGGAGCTTTGACTCTCGGTCGTTCGCTCTAGTTGTGAATATGTTGAGCACTAATCGAACACGATCAATGCACTCGACCTTCAGAGTGTTCTCGAGGTTGAAATGTTGGGACGGTTTCAGCACGCCATCTATCAACAACAAGTCCACCGATTTGATTGATAGCAGTGTCTTGATCTCCTCGATCTTCCCTCTTCCAACGAACGTCGTCGCTTCCGGCCTCTCACGACGCTGGATCACCTCGTAAATTACGGTGTATCCAGCAGAAGAGGCCAGCTCTTCAAGCTCTCTGACATCCTCGTTCAAAGTGACGATTCCGACCGTTTTGGCTAGAATGATACCCCTCCGCTCACGCCCGCATTCATTTCTAGACCTGAATAGAAGGTGCCCCCTTCATTAGCTCTTTCATCGATCGGATCTCCTGGGACGAAACAGCGCGATGATATTTCCACCGGAAACGAAGGGGTCGGGGTGGATTCTGAGAAGTATCGTATTAACGGACTTATAATGAATTCACACCATCGAGATAATAAAAAGGTACTAGTAATCCTCCGCTTCTCATGGATTGCATCCGTGTAGAGCCACATTCGTTCATTTCCATCGGAAATAAAGGGGTGGGTCCTTTTCGGAATCGCATTACCCGTTGTGGAGGGATTTCATGGAAGACAACGTCTTCACTCAGTATCTGAAGGGGAAACAATTGTTCAGGGGCAATCGAGAGATCTTGAGGCCCTCTTACGTTCCTGATGCGCTGCCGCACCGACAGCAGCAGATCGATCAATTGGCGCAGATCATGGCCACCGCCCTGAAGGGGGAGAGGCCATCCAACATANNGGCAACCAATTCATCAAGGACTTCGACCAGCGCATTCCGTTCACTGGCTGGTCAACGGAACGGGTCTACAACATCCTTAGGGAGAAGATCGATGAGCAGAACAGAGTCATTATCATCGTCCTGGACGAGATCGACAAGCTGGTCTACAAGTCCGGGGACGACGTGCTCTATCACCTTTCTAAGATCAACGACGACCTGACCAAGGCGCGGGTCTCGCTGATCGGAATATCGAACGACCTCAAGTTCACGGAGTTTCTTGACCCTCGGGTCAAGAGCCGGCTTGGCGAGGAAAAGATGGTCTTCCCTCCGTACAACGCCGAACAGTTGCAGGACATCCTGAACCAGAGGGCGAAGATCGCCTTTGACGAAGGGATCATGGAGGCGGCCGTGGTCCCGCTGTGCGCGGCATTGGCCGCCCAAGAGCACGGGGATGCCCGTCGTGCCCTGGACCTGCTCCGCATCGCCGCGGAGATAGCCGAGCGCGGGGGTGACGAGAAGATTGGAGAGGTCCATGTTTATAAGGCCAAGAACAAGATAGAACTGGATTGTGTGACAGAGGCGGTGAAGACCCTCCCCACACAATCGAAGCTCGTCCTGTTGGCCATCATCATCAACGAGGAGAAGAACAACGGCCGCCTGACGACCGGGGACGTTTACGAGACCTATCATGACTTATGTAAAGCTGCCGTGGTCACGCAACTGACGCAGAGGCGCGTCACGGACCTGATCTCCGAGCTCGATATGCTGGGGATAATCCATGCGCGCGTCAAATCGTTCGGCCGAGGCGGGAGGACGAAGGAGATCGAGTTGGCGGTCCCGATGATCGAGACCCGGCGGACCTTGGAAGAGGATGAGGTGCTTCAGGGGCTGAAGAATTACAAGCCTAAGAACCAGACGACTTTGATTTGAGGTCGTCACCGCTTGCCTTTCTTCCCCTTCTTTTTACTGCCCGACCCTAGCGTGGGGGCGTTCTTGGCATTTTCGTCCTTCGACTTCTTTGCTTGGGGTTCCTTGGCGCCCGATGGCGTTTCCTCCAAAGGCGCCTCGATCTTCTGCTTTAGGCCTAGCTTGCTCCTTAGCCAGACTCCGGGGTGCTTGCCCTTGCGCTCAAGGACCATCGAGGAGACGTCGAGGACGATGGGCACCCCTATCAACAATCCCAAGGACACGAACAGGCCGGTCTTGGAGTTCTCCGGCACCGGGCCATCGGGAGCCGGCCCCGTTATCCACAGTTTGAGGAGCCCGAACCAAGGCAGCTCCCCTCGTGCCACGCCATTGACCCAATCAGCTTTCACTGGCGTCCAGCATATACTGGACATCTGGTCAGCTATGCCGCGATTATTGTCGCCCATGGTGACCAGCCCGCTGAAGGGGACCATGGGGGTCTGGGCGAAATGGCTGAGCATGGTCGAGACGTTCAATCTGACAGTGACCTGATTATAGCCGATACCAGTGAGGACGATCTCAGCCTTCAGGTTATGCCAGTCCTTCGATCCGCCGACGACGCTCCACATTGAAGACGGAATCTCACCCAGGACCGGGATATCGAATCCCCCGCCGCTGGTGTTGTACTCCATGCGGAGAAGCGCCCGGTGGATGATCGGCGTCTGCGTTTCCGAGCCGTATGGCCGATAGATGACCACGTCACCGTACTCGCCGTAGGTCTGGTATCCATCAGCGAGGCTTTCCAGATAGGTCCTGATCTCAGTATTATTGGCGATCTTCTTCAAGATCACCATGTCCCCGGTGTCGATGGTACCTACGAAGGATTCGGTATTCGAGTGCTGCATGCTCTTCGATTCGATAACCACCAATGGCGGCCAGGCACCGCTATAGAGCACCAGCGAGACAATGATCAGGAGAACGATGGCGACGGCGATGATGAAGCCACGCAAGCTCTTCACGATCTTGATGAGCTTATTGACCGCCTCAGACACGCTCACTTCAAACATCGTTAATCTATTTCATTATTCTCGTATCCAACCGCATCGGTTCGGCCAGCGCCCATGACCAGAAGTATTTTAGGGACGCTCGCGACTGCCAGGGATGATGTCTCGTCCTGACAACGACACCTATTTCATGCTCATGGCNNGTACTGACCACCGGATACAATGGCGCCCCCAAGGGACTGAGGCACTGTGCCGAGGTCGGCTGCGTCCGGGCGCAGAACAACATCGAATCTGGGACGAGGCATGAGCTTTGCAGGGGAGTGCACGCAGAGCAGAACGCGGTGATCCAAGCAGCCTATTTCGGTGCGAGCATCAAGGATGCTTCGATCTATACCACAAATTTCCCATGCGTGATGTGCGCCAAGATACTGGTAAATGCTGGCATCATAGAAGTGATATACAAGGACAACTACGAGGACCCGCTCTCGAAGGAAATAATGAACGAGAGCAAGGTGGTAGTGCGGCGATACGAGTCGTGAAATCTGTATTTGAATGCGCTAATGCCGCGATTGGTTGGATGAATTGCAGACAAATTGCCATTTTATTTCCTTTTTATCGTAGAAGTCTTATAGTCTATTCCCAAAGATTAAAATAAAGCTAGAATATTGGCTGTCAGACTTCGGAGGAAGCCCAGTGAGCCGGGCAGAAATTCTCGTTAAGATCAAAGATGCTGAATCCCAAGCGAAGGATTACATAACCGAGGCCGAAGAGAAATCAAAAGCCATCGTTGCTACCGCCAGGAAGGAGTCTGTCCGCATGGCTAGAGCGGCGGAGGAGACGATGAAGGCGGATTATGATTCAGCATTGTCTGATGAGAGAGCAAAGATCGCCTCGCAGAGGAGCGAGCTCCTCAAGAACGGCGAGGAAGATTCAGAACGACTTAAGGCCAAGGCAGTCACTAANNGTTTCGCTTGTTCACCCCATCGATTTCCTTGGTGAAGAGGAAGGCTTCACCATCGGTGCGCCTTTTCCGGACGCCTCGGACGCATCCCAGAAGCTCCTGAAACTCAGGTCTATCGAGAAGGAATTGGACATCGTCGATGCAAAGGTCGAATCCAGACTCTCGGTCGAGCAGATCAGGAAGGACATTGACGAGACGATAATCTTCCTTGAAGCCGAGATCTCAGGGGCAGTAGAGTCCAAGAACCGGATCAATGAGCGCATTCAAGAGCTAGAAGTGGAGAAGCGAGGGCTAGAACCGTTGCTTTCAATTCCCCTCGACCTCGAGTTCTATTCCGATTATACTAACATAACGGTATTCACAGGTACCGTTCGAACCGACCCGGAGAGTGCGCTGAAGAAAAGCGTCGACCGGGTCGAGGTGTTCAAGGCCGCCGGGGGATCTTTCGTCGCGGTCTTCGTCGCCAAGAAGGAGGCATCTGAGGCTCAGCGAATCCTGATCCAGAATGGATTCACCGATGTGCCACTCTCCAAAGGGAAGGGAAGCCCAGACCAGGTGATCAAAGGCATCGACGAGGAGGAAGCTGCCCTTAAGAAAGTCTTCTCCGAGGCCGAGGACAAACTGTCCGAGCTACGTAAGAAGAACCAAGCATTTGTCTTGGCCTCAGAGGAGCAGTTCAGCATCGACGTCGAGAAGGCGGAATTCCCGCTGCGCATCGCCACCACGAGCAGAGCTTTCTTTGCCGAGGGATGGATCCCTGCAGCTCAGACGGATAAGGTGAAGGCAGCGCTGGCAGAGAAGATGGGGGATAACGTGTTCCTCGAGGTCGTTGAGGTCAAGAATCGCAAAGAGCCTCACGGAGAGCACGAAGCCGATGAGGAAGAGGTGCCGGTCAGGACCTCCGAGAAGAGGCCATTGTCTCTCTTCAGCTCCTTCGTCGAGTTGATTTCCACCCCTAAGTATAATGAGATAGACCCAGCGATGATAATCGCCATCACCTTCCCGTTATTCTTCGGGCTGATGGTCGGTGACGTTGCCTACGGTATCCTCTTCATGGCGCTGGGCTGGCTGGGCCTCAAGAAGGTGCGCACCGACGACTGGCGCATGATCTCCACCATGCTCTTCTTCGGTGGGGTCTGGGCCACCATCTTCGGGGTCTTCCTCTTTGGGGAAGCCTTTGGATTGCACTTCGCCAGACAAATCACAGGGGGCACGGAAGAGCTATCCTGGTCATTCTTGCTGAACATGGATCTGCCGCATAGCATCGATCTGGCCGGGATCAGCATTCCGCTCGGAGTGTTCAGCAAGCTACATGACGTGAACAAGCTACTATTGATCTCCGTTTGGATCGGCATTGCGCATCTGTTCATCGGCTTGGGGCTCGGCTTCGCGAACGTGGCAATGCGGAGTGGATTCGTCCATGCCATCAAGGAGAAGTTCAGCTGGGTTCTCATCCTATTCGGAGTGGCGCTCATCCTGCCTTACATGCTGGCCCATTTGGACAACATCATGGCCATGGACTTCACGAGCACTGCCGTTCTGGTGCCGTTGGCATTCGTTATCATCGGGATCGTTTTAGCAATCATCGGCGAGGGCGGGACCGCCATCCTGGAATTGCCAGGACTGGCGAGCAATATACTGTCATATACTCGTCTCACCGCCATCGGGACCTCCAAGGCGGGGCTTGCCCTTGCGTTCAACATGATCGCATTGGAGATGCTGGCCCCGGCGGGCGGGGCGATGTTGATATTTGGAATAGTAATCTTCATGGTAGGGCATCTGGCCGTGTTCATCTTGGCGGTGATATCCGCTGGCATGCATGGAATCAGGCTTCACTATGTCGAACTGTTCGGTAAGTTCTATAAGGGCGGCGGGCTGAAGTTCAGTCCGTTGAAGATCGTTAGGAAGTACACGAGTGAGAGGTGAAAGCAAATGGTAGATGTTGGATCGGGTATGGTAGCGATTGGGGCTGGACTAGCAGTCGGATTGGCCGGATTGGCTTCTGGCTGGGCTGAAAAGGACATCGGTTCTGCGGCAGTCGGTGCGGTTGCCGAGAACCCCAAGAACTTCGGCAGGTCCTTGATATTGACCGTCATTCCAGAAACCATCGTTATCTTTGGTCTGGTCATAGCGTTCCTCTTAATGGGGAAGATCTAAGGCGAGCAGGACACGGGAGCCATTCTCATGGCGCTAGACAAAGTGGTTGAGGAAATCCTGGAGAGCGCCAGAAAAGAAGCTGACGGACTCGTCCAGACTGCAGAGAATGAGAGAAGGTCGATACTGCAGCGTGCAGAGGAGGACGTCGCTGGCAAGAGGCAGGCGCAGGAGAGGCAGACCGAGGAGGCCATAAAACGCCTCAGGCAGCAAGAGCTCTCGAGCGCTGAGCTGGAGGCGAAGAGGATTCTCCTGAACGCCCGGAAGGAAATGCTGGACAAGACATTCGCGGAAGTTATGAAAGATCTAACCAGTCTAAAGGATGAGGAGAAATCCCGTCTCTATCGGATCATCGTCGAGAAGGGCGCGAAGGCGCTTCCGAATGCGCGCATCTATTGTCCTCGAGGCGAGGCTAGACTTCTTCCGAAGGGAACGAACGTGGCGATAATCGAAGCAGACATGCCCACAGGTCTGATCCTTGAGAGCATGGATGGCCAGGTACGCCTGGACTACACTTTCAAGACGACTCTTGTGGATATCTGGGAAAAGGAACTGAAGAGCGTATCCAATATCCTGTTCGGGTGAGAATGTGAAGTTAGGCTTGGGAACGAGGGGCAACTATCCATACGCGTGCGCCAGGGTCAGGGCCAAGAAGGCAGCGCTCCTCACGAAGGACAACTATCCCAAGCTTCTTATGATGGACCTGAACGAAATCGGGCGTTTCCTGGGCGAGACCCAGTATAATGTCGAGATGACCGAACTGGCATCCCGCTATGAAGGCGTCGACCTGATCGAGCTAGGGACGATCAAGAACCTGGCCCGGGTGTACAATGACATCCTCGGTTTCACAAAAGGCGAACTCCACGAAATGGTGGCGAGCTACCTAGCTAGGTGGGACATCTGGAACATTAAGACGATCCTCCGAGGCAAATTCTATGGTGCCAGGATCGAGGACATTCGAGAGGACCTTGTTCCGGCCGGGACGCTCCGCGAGGAAAACCTTGACGCTTTGATCGCTCTGGAGAGCGTCGCCGAGGTGCTCGAGGCTATCAAGAAGATCGAAGGCATCGAGATCCCGGAGGACGTTATGGCCGACTACCAGACCACTGGAAGGCTCTCAGCGGTTGAGGATTATCTGGATAAGATATATTTCATACGGCTCCTGAAAGCCATCGACTCCAGGTCAAGGCCTGGCAAGCTGTTGTTGGCCTTTATCCGGAAGGAGATCGACATGACGAACCTGATCACCCTCCTCAAACTGAAGAAGGAGAAGGTATCGCCAGACCGAATCGGAGTGTATCTAATCGAGGGCGGCGACGAGCTCAATCGGAAAGAGCTCGAGAGGTTGGCGGCCACCGAGTCCTTCGAGGCACTCGTGGCAGAACTCAGCCCGTTCTCGTTCTATGAGGACATAAAGGATGCGCTGGAGGGAGCAAAGGAAGCCGGCTCGCTTAACGACGTTAGCCTGGCTGCAAAGAAGCACCTGATGAGCCGTGCGGAGAGGTTCTCGCACCTATACCCGCTCTCGGTGCTGCCTATAATCGATTTCATGATCAGAAAGAAGACCGAGGTCGACAACATCAGGATAGTGGCCCGTTGCAAGGAGAGCGGCCTCGACCCTGAAACGACCAAGCGATTGTTGGTGATGTAATGGACATTGCCGTCTATGGTAGCGAGGAGTTTGTGCTCGGGTTCAGGTTGGCGGGTATCAAGAAGATATTCGCCGCCAAGCCAGAGGAGTATGAGCCGAAGTTAATGGAAATATTGACAGACTCCTCGATCGGAGTGCTTGCGATAAATTCCGAGGATCTTGAGCGATTGAGTCCCACGGCCAGAAAGAAGGCCCTTGACAGCATTGCCCCTGTCGTGGTGCCAGTAGGGGCTGGCGAAGGCAGTGACCTTCGTGAGAAGGTAAAGAGGGCTATTGGCGTTGATCTATACAAGAAGTGAGAGGGGTCGAAATGGCGAACGCAGGAGAGATTTATAGGGTTGCGGGGCCAGTCGTGACGGCGACGGGCATCTCCCCAAAAATGTATGATGTCATCCAGGTGGGCCACGAGAAGCTCATGGGCGAGGTCATCAAGATCGTGGGGAACAAGACTATCATCCAGGTATATGAGGACACATCCGGCATCAAGCCCGGGGAACCGGTCGTTTCGACTGGTCTTCCGCTAGTGGCCGAACTTGGGCCGGGCCTGCTGGGAAGCGTATACGATGGCATCCTGAGGCCCCTGCCGGAACTGATGACGACGATGGGCGACTTCATCAAGCGAGGTGTCTCCGCCCCGGGGTTGGACCGCAAAATCAGATATGCCTTCACCCCGACGGTGAAGAAGGGCGACAAGGTCACCCAAGGGCAGATCATAGGGACCGCCCCAGAGAGGTCCATCATACACAAGATCATCATGCCTGTGGGCATGAGCGGAACTGTCCAGGACATCAAAGCGGGAGACTTCACCGTCACCGAACCGATTGCCACGGTGGATGGCAAGGAAATCACCATGATGCAGAGGTGGCCAGTGCGTTTCGGGCGTCCGGTCGTCAACAAGCTGATGCCCGATATCCCTCTTATAACGGGCCAGCGCGTCCTCGACACCCTCTTTCCCATCTCCAAGGGTGGCACAGCCGCGATCCCAGGAGGTTTCGGGACCGGAAAGACGGTCACCCAGCA
>PMBU01000043.1:12871-22001 GCA_003153895.1 Methanomassiliicoccaceae archaeon
GATGTCTCGCTGATGGCCGATTCGACCTCTCGCTGGGCCGAGGCCATGAGGGAAATATCTTCCCGCCTTGAAGAGATGCCTGGTGAGGAGGGTTTCCCGGCTTATTTGTCAGCGAGATTGTCTGAGTTCTACGAGCGCGCCGGCAGGGCGAACACGTTCTCTGGCAATCAAGGTTCGGTATCGGTCGTCGGTGCGGTCTCACCTCCAGGCGGGGACCTTTCTGAGCCGGTGACGCAGGCAACCCTGCGCATCGTTCGCGTCTTCTGGGCGTTGGACTCGAAGCTCCGTGAGCGTCGGCACTTCCCGGCCATCAACTGGCTGACATCTTATTCTCTGTACACCGGGACGCTCGACGCCTGGTATCGCAGCAACGTCGCACAGGACTTCCCGGAGCTCCGCGCCTGGGCAATGGAGGTATTGCAGAAGGAGGCGGAGTTACAGGAGGTGGTTCAGCTGGTCGGGTCGGACGCCTTGCCAGAGGAGCAGAAGATGACCCTCGAGGTGGCTAGGATGATCCGAGAGATAGTGTTGCAGCAGAACGCCTTCCACCCGGTCGACACCTATTGTCCCATGAAGCGCCAATATGCAGTGCTCAAGACCATAAAGCGCTTCGCTGACCTGTCAAAGCGGGCGGTCGAGAACGAGGTCCCGGTGGAAACGATCGCGGACATGCCTTTGCGCACCAGGTTTGGCAAGTCCAAGTTCGAGGATAACGTGGACCAGGAGATCGAGGAGATCAATGATCAAATGGAGAAGGCCTTTGAGGCACTGGGAGGTAAGTAGATGACGAATAAGGAGTATAGGACCATCTCTCAGATCGCAGGACCGCTGGTGTTCGTCGAGAAGACAGAACCGGTCGGCTTCAACGAGATCGCGATCGTTACACTTCCCAATGGCGAGGAGCGCCGAGGACAGGTTCTCGATTCATCTCATGATATGGTGATCATCCAGATGTTCGAGGGAACCGCGGGCATCGAGCGTGCCGCCGGGGCGAAGTTCACCGGGGAGACGCTCAAGATGCCAGTCTCCCAGGACATGTTGGGCCGCATACTATCCGGTTCCGGGGAGCCGTTGGATGGAGGGCCAAAGATCACCCCGGACGACCGCCTCGATATCATCGGCGCAGCCATCAATCCCTGGGCCCGCGACAACCCCAGGGAGTTCATCCAGACCGGAATATCCACCATCGACGGCATGAACACGTTGGTGCGCGGACAGAAACTGCCGATATTCTCCGGCTCGGGGCTGCCACATAACGACATAGCTCTCCAGATTGCCAGACAGGCTAAGGTACTGGGTGCGGGCGAAGAGTTTGCAGTGGTATTCGGTGCAATGGGCATCACCAACGAGGAAGGGCAGTACTTCATGAAGGATTTCGAGAGGACCGGCGCCCTAAAGCGCGCGGTCGTTTTCATGAATCTGGCCGACGATCCTGCGATCGAACGCATCATCACTCCTCGTTTGGCTCTCACTACCGCAGAATACCTGGCCTATCAGCTAGGGATGAGCGTTCTGGTCATCCTGACCGACATCACCAACTATTGTGAGGCCTTGCGCCAGATTGGGGCTGCCAGAGAGGAAGTACCCGGTCGCCGTGGATATCCTGGATATATGTATACCGATCTCGCCACCTTGTACGAACGCGCCGGAAGGATCAAGGGAAAGAAAGGCTCGATCACCCAGATTCCGATCCTTTCAATGCCGGGCGACGATATCACTCACCCAATAGCGGACCTTACCGGTTACATCACCGAGGGGCAGATTGTGGCCAAGCGCGAGTTGCATCGCGCGGGCATCTACCCGCCGATCGATGTCGGCTCATCTCTGTCTCGGCTGATGGACGCCGGTATCGGCAAGGGCAGGACCCGCGAGGATCACAAGTCCGTGTCCGACCAGTGTTACGCCGCCTATGCCGAGGGAAGAGACCTCAGGGGCTTGGTGGCAATCGTCGGCAAGGACGCCCTATCCGAACGAGACCGAAAGTTCCTGGACTTCGCCGATATGTTCGAGCGTCGCCTGGTAAGGCAGGGAAGGGAGGAGGATCGAGACATCGAGACCACCCTCAATCTGATGTGGGACCTGCTCGCTTCGCTACCCGAGAACCAGCTGACCCGTATCGATCGGAAGTGGATTGAGAAATACCATCCAGCACATCAGTCCAAGACGAAGGCGGCCTAAGCATGCCGAAGCAGGACATCAAGCCGACCCGGTCCGAGCTCCTTGAGGTCAAGCGGAGGATAAAGCTCAGCCAGGCAGGTTATAAGATCCTAAAGATGAAGCGCGACGGCCTGATACTGGAATTCTTCAAGATACTTGAGGAGGCTAAGCAGATCAGGGAGAAGGTGAACGGCGATTTTGGCACCGCGGCGCAGAGGATCGCGGTGGCCAAGGCCGTGGACGGTGTAATCGCCGTCAAGTCGGCCGCCTTCGCCCTGAAGGCTAATCCACAATGCGCTCTCCGCTCCAAGAACGTCATGGGCCTGGTGGTCCCAGAGATCGAGTGCATATCCATCCATATCTCGGCCGAGGATAGAGGGTACGGCGTCATCGGCACCTCGATACATATCGAGGAGGCGGCGGCCGCCTTTCAGAATCTGACAGAAACAATCATCGAGGCTGCGGAGATCGAGACCACGATGAAGCGCCTGCTGGATGAGATCGAGAGGACCAAACGCCGGGTGAACGCGCTCGAGTACAAGGTGATCCCAGAGCTGAAGGAGGCGCAGGCCTTCATCTCGCTCCGCCTGGAGGAGATGGAGAGAGAGAACATCTTCCGCCTGAAGCGCATCAAGCAGAAAGCCGCGGCGAAGGGATCATGATCAGCTGGCTCGAGGACCAATTCGAGGACCCGAAGGCACGGGCCAAGCTGCTCCGCATCTTCTGGGTCATCTCCTTTTTCATGCTGATATTGGGCTATGCCCTGATTTTGCTATATTGGATTGCATAGATGTGCTCTCAGCCTACGACGGGGCGCAGGGTCGGCTGCATCTTGGCTAATTGAAGTCCTTGATCATGCACTTGCCCGTTCCCAAATGCACCAGCGGTACCTTGGCCGGGTCGGGGTTGAAGTTATGCATCCTCTGGAATGAGGTCTGGTCCTGCCAGGTCGAAGCATTGATCAATCTTATCCCGCGGTATTCGGCGATGCCGGCGCTGTGTACGTGGCCAGTGACGAAGATGTCCGGGACAGTATCGATCACTAGGTAGTCTTTCTTCTCCGGCGCTAGAGGTGTCTTTCCGCCATACAGCGAAGCCATATGTCGGCGCTTTAGCATCTCCTTCATCGCCTCCAAGGGCAAGTTGTAGCTCAGCCCCTGCACGCTATTCACAAGGTCGTCCATGCTCCTGCCGTGATAGGACAGGATGGTCCGCCCCTCTATCTGTAGGTAGCAAGGATTACCGACCATCAGGACCGAGGAATCGAACATTTTTATGATCTCGTCGGGCAGGGCTGGTTGGGGCTCTGCCAGTCTGACGGCGTCGTGGTTCCCTGGCTGCATCACCACTTGGATGCCGTCCGGGACATCTTTCATGAGCTCTGCCAAAGCATGATACTGCTCGAATACGTCCTCGATCTCCAGTTCCTCCTCCTGGTCTGGATAGATGCCGATGCCATCAACGCAATCACCTGGGATGACAATGTAGTTCAGCCCCATCGCCGGGCCCTCGGTACGCACCCATCTGATCATTTTCAGCCAGCGGTCGCGGAGGAAGGTATTGCTGCCCACATGGATGTCGGAGATGAACGCCACGGTGGAGGTGGAATCGCTCGGCGCCATACCCCCAGTGATAGGGACGTCCGGCCTGACGATCTCCTCCACGATTATCATCTCGCCCTTCTTGCTGGTCTTCCCGATGATGCCGATCACCTCGTCCTGGATGACCGATTCATCGATCAAGGATGAGCTCTTCAGGATGAGGGCAGGGCACTTCCCCTCCTCATCCTCGATCTCGATCATCTTGTGGCCGTTCTTGGTTATCCTGACCTCGTTCACCAGGCCGATGAACTTGACCTCCCTGTCCAGTGTGAGCGCTTTAGGTATGGAGACGCATCCGACCAGCTCCCTGCGCCGGGCCAGGATTCGCTTGATGGTCTGGAAGCGGTCGTTGAAATATCGGGCAAAATCGATGATGTTCCCTTCGCAAGTAGAGTTCCCAGTAATGTCCTTGAGGACCTTGACCTCGCCTCGCATAAGCTTCCGAGGCTCGGGAGCGGCGGTTGAAGGGCAGATTCGGGGATCCCCCTTTTCGCAGAAGACGTCCCGAAGGTCCTGGAGCGTGATCACCAGGGGAAGCTGGGGCATGCCGTCGATGGCAGTCCTGACATAGCTCAGCGGATTATCCTGGTTCAGGACGAAGTCAGCTGCCTCTGGGGCTAGGAAAATGCCATCCTCGCACAATGCTTCCAGAACCTTGTTTCTCATCCTTCGCGAGTCATCAGGGCGTGTTCTTTTAAATACTTCGTTTATAATCGCGACCCAATGCCTTTGGTCACAGTCAAAGCGCCGTGTTTGCCGACCGAGGATGTCGAGAAGGTCAAGAAGGCAATTCTAAATCTCTTTCCAGACAGCATGATCGAGGCATCGGGCGGTATGATAGAAGCCAAGACCGGCTCGCTGGCGCGGTTCAAGGAGCTGATCCGCTCCTACCGCATCATCGATGCCACGCGTCGCATGCTATTGCATGGGAAACAGGGCAACTCTACCACCTTCATGATCAACAAGCAGGTCGCCTTCATCGGCAAGGTAAGCTATGTGGAGGAGAAGCTACCTTTAGGAAGAATCGAGGTGAGCATCGAAGACGATGATCTAGACCGCCTCATCGACGAGGTGGCTCCGATCACGGTCAACGGTGAGGAGGTCCTTTCATGATCGCAATTTCCGTACCGGCACTTTCATTGGTCGATTTCGAGACCGCATTGGCTTCGGTAAGCCAGCAGTTCAACGCTTGGGAGATTGTGGCCGAAGGAAAGCATTATCTGCCGGACATCGAGAAGGACTTCATCGATGCCACTTCGTCATTCGATATCGATTTTTCCGTTCATGCGCCTCTCAGCGATATCAACATCGGCTCATTGAACCCCCGCGCCAGGGAATTGTCGGTACTGGAGATATGCGAGACGCTGCAGGCGGCCGGCCGAATGAACATCGATCTCTGCACGATCCACCCAGGTTTTTTTGGCCCGATGGGGATGCTGGACAAACCCGCCGTCAGCAGAATGACCAGGGAATCCTTGGCGGTAATCGAGGAAGTCGCTCAGGATAGTGGGGTCAGGGTTGCATTGGAGAACATGCCTAACATGGGCATGGTCATGATGGGCCGCAGCCCCGCCGAGCTCCTGCCGCTGCTAGAGGGGTTGGACCTCGGCATCTGCCTGGACATCGGCCATGCGAACACCGCCGGTACGATCGACGACTTCCTCCGCATTAAGGACCGATTTATCAATGTTCACATCCACGATAACCTCGGCGATCGTGACGCTCACCTGACTATCGGCGAAGGAAACATAGACTTCAAGAAGGTGCTCGCTGGACTATCTGGCTATGACGGAAGGTACGTCATCGAAGCGCGGAACCTTGCAGATGGCGCGGTTTCGCGCGACAGACTTGAGGGCCTGCTTTCCCAGCTCTGATCTCAGTTCCGCTTGCCGCAGCGGGCGCATTCCAATTGGCCGTCTCTGTATCGAGCCTCGGTCCAGCCGCAATACTTGCAGGAGAAGAATCCCTGGCCGGGCTGATTTCTGCCATAGGGCGATCTATGCGTCGTTCCACCGGGCGGTGCCGCTTGAGGTGGCCCAATCTGTTGGCCGGACTGCTGTACCTGGTATCCCGATGAGCCATACCCCTGCTGATGAGCCGGAGGATATTTGGCTACAATCTGCGGCTTTGGCTTCTTATCTGCTCCGATGAGAAACAGGATCATCTTGCGAATGTAAACCACAAAATAGACCCCGCCGATTATCTCCCAGAACAGGGCAATCAATCCAATGGTCAGCACGACCAGCATGCTGGATGTGAGATCCAATGGCACTGATAGATAATCAAAGGAGAAATGCAGAACGATGCTTGCGTACAGGCCGATGCGCAGGAAAAGGTATCCGAACGCCAGACCGGCGATCCATGCGGGGATGATCTTCCAAGCATCCCAGGATACGATGTGCCCATAGGCGAATAGCCCGGACGATATCCAAAGGAGGGCGAGTTCTTTTGCGCCCAGCTTGAAACCGCCACCGAGGAGGTAGCGCTTCGGGTCCTTCATCTTCTTGCTGAGCAGGTCGATTGCCAACAACGGCACGCCGATGTACAGCACTCGAACGATGAGCTCTTCCCACACTGATGCGGCCGCAAGACCCTGCAACAATTGCCAGATCTCCAAACTGGGGAAATCTGGGGTGATTATCTGTACGCCGACCAGCTCAAGCACGATCGCATATAGGGTATCAAAAGCCAGGACGGCGAAGAAGATCGTACCGACGATATATAGCGGGCTATGACCGCTCTTCAAAGGGCGGAACGAGATCTCGTCCTTGAATGCGACCTTGCTCTTCCATATCAACCAGACGAATGAAGACGTTATCGCGATCACCAATAGGACGTAGTAGACGCCGAAGGCCACGCCCGTCAGGTCCACAAATGTCAGCAGAGGATTCGTCCAAGGAATGATGAGGAACAACGAGGTCCCTTGCGTGGGGTCCAACGCGATTGGCAACACCACGCTGCCCCCCCAGATCATGATCGCGGTATTCAGGATCAGGTCTAATACCAGCAATACCAGGGCGATCGATGCGATCCCCCGTCCGAAATCCTTGAGTGTCTCATTTGAGGACCTCGGCTGAGGAGGATAAGGCTGAGGTTGGTAATAGGGCGCCCACAAAGGGGCAGGCTGCGGTTGCAGCCCTATCGGAGCCCCGCAATTGGAGCAGAAACGTGACTGCTCATCGACGCTCGCTCCGCAATTGGAGCAAAAGCGGGAAATCGATGGGGTTGGTGGAGCCCCACCCTCCTGAGTCATCGCCCATCCATCCTGAAATTGCTATATCTATCCTTCGACAGAGCTCTATCGAGTGGATATTTCTTCTTGCTGGATAGCTCCTAGAATCAGAGAATCCAGAAAGCTCATCTCAGTAGATACTATTAACTATCTACCGGCTTTTTCAGGAGATTGCCGCAAAGGAGGCATTGCAATGGACGAAGACGCAAAGGGCAAGAAACCGGATTTTGTAACGATAAGCTCTGAGAAGATCCCCTTCGGACGGAACAACTTCATCGAAGTCGCTCGAAAGAAGGCAATCACTCCGGAGGGCGAGAACGAGTTCATCTCTCTTTCTCGCGGCTACTACCTCCCAGATGGGAGCGAACGCTTCAAGAAGTCGGTAACGATCCCAGACGACCCAAAGATCAAGGAGTTCGTGGTCGAGAAGATCAAGAATCTGTAAACGGGTCTGATAGCGGGGCGACCACCCCGAGACCTATTTCATTTCTTAGTACCAGAGCCAGCCTTTTCCATGAGCAGCTCGAGGTATGAGTGCCTCTCATTGCCCGATATACCGATCTCCTGCATCAAGGCGAAGATTGCCCTTTTACCCGCTTCGACATCGTCACTATCGACTTCGAGTTCAATGAAGTCCCCCAGTCCTTTAACTGAATCAAAGCAGACCGTGATCCCTTTCAAGCCGTAGACCTGCCTTCTCTTCGATATCTTGATTACAGGCTTGAAGCCCAGCCGGTCCAGGATCGATGCCATCGTGGCATGATTGGCGACCGAGACCTCGAACTCCTCTCGGGTCTTTGTTTCCTGGTCTATTTTCGGTCCTTTGTAAGTGATCACCGTAAGATCGTTCTCTGTTCGAAGGCGCAGCGCCTCATCGGTTGTGGCGAAATCCCTCGACGGGTGGGCGTAATACTCATCGACCTGGACCGAGCAACCAAAGTCCCTGCCTCCGAGCTCTGATACCCGGTTCTTCACACGGTCCACATCAGGCAATGGCGCCTTCACCTCTATCTCCATCATCGCCCATCGATGCGGTTTAATGGTAATAAACCGAACGCAACAGACTTTTTGAGGATGATACCATACTTACATCGATGTGCCCCAAATCGTCAGGACTCGGTCTGATCCAAGTGTATACCGGGAATGGCAAAGGAAAAACCACCGCCGCTCTTGGACTGGCGCTGCGCGCCTGGGGGCGTGGGTTGCGGGTGGTCGTCATCCAATTCATGAAATTGGGGGACGAGTATGGTGAGATATCGGCCCTGCGGAAGATGTCTGGCATCGACCTCTTTCAATATGGCCGCGATCAGCTCATCACCAAGGGAAAGCATTCTCAGGAGGACGTGAGTCTTGCGAAGAAAGGGCTCCGAAAGGCGAAAGCGTCGCTAACTGGAAAGAAGTATGACGTCGTGATACTGGACGAGGTGAACGTCGTCGCTTATTTCGGGATAGTAACTCCAGAAGAAGTGATGGCTGTGGTTCGCTCCAGAGCCCCGGAAGTCGAGGTGATCATGACCGGCCGGAACGCTCCCAAGCAGTTCATCGACGAGGCGGACCTGGTCACGGAGATGCGAATGATTAAACACCCTTACGATGCCGGCGTAATAGCGCGTGCGGGGATCGAGTATTGATCGGGCCCATTAATGGAGGGCTGATGTCACGGCACATCATCGCGAGAGCTGGTCCTTCGAAGATTTGCTCCCCTTCTTCCTATCTCGCAGGTACATCATGAAGCGGACCTCCTCGCTCAATCGTATCTTCTTGAGCCCTTCCACATCCCCTGCCTTCAGGAGCGCCACGGCAAGGGGCTGTCCGCTCGTGAGCATGTAGATCAATTGCAGCGCCTCGTCATCGATATCTTCCCCCAGCATCTGGACCACGGCTACTGGGGCGATATCACCCGCACGGTGGTGCGGGGCGCTCCGCCGCCCGCGCTGGCCCGCATGTATCGCGCCGTGCACGCGGCCCAGGCCGGCGCCCTGCGGCGCATCCGGGCGGGCGCCGTCCTGGCCCGGATTCACGACGGCGTCAAAGCCGAGTTCGAGCGCCGCGGCTTCAAGACCGAGCCCGTCGCGGGCGTCCCCACCGGGTTCATTCACGGCACGGGTCACGGCGTGGGCCTCGAAGTGCACGAGGCCCC
>PMBU01000001.1 GCA_003153895.1 Methanomassiliicoccaceae archaeon
ATCATCTTCTCGAATCGCGCCAAGGGACCATAAGGGATTGCCAGCTTCTGGTTCTCCACCACAGGCTCCCAATCATTGGAGTAATAGACCGCGCCCATCCGGTCCTTTACCTCGATGTCTGCGTAGTCATGGCCCATCATCTTGGCTCGGGAGTTGGTCATAAGTGGGGGAGTTCCTTGCTCTGCATTCTTGAGGGCAGTATCGACCCAATGTCTCATGCCTTTGGGGGTCAGATTAGGCAGCTTGAAGCGGTCCATCAGCTTATGCCAGTGGTTGGAATATTGAGGGCTGCTCATCCTACCATTCGCCCCCTCCCCTCCTTTGTAGATGATCTTCTTCAACTTAATGCCTCGATTGGGCAGTATCCAGGCATCCTCAGAGGGATTAAGCTCCTTCTTTAGCTCATCAAGGGCTGCCACCATATCAGGAGGCAGATACGCATATACTGGAGCATTACTCTTGAATCGCTTATCATCGCCTATGGCCACGATGGCGAAGATATGGCCCTCTTCATCCTCCTTCAGATCTGACCATTTCAAGCCAGTTGCATGACTAGGCCGAAGTCCCAGTTGGGCTGCGAACAGCCATATCAGCTTATCATAGGGGTCCTTCTCTAGCTTCATAGCTTCATGCCATTCTTTGACCGCGGCATCCCTGGGGCAAGCTCCCTTTCCTACCTTGGGCAGCTTCCCAATGTCGAGCTTATTCTCAATCGGCCAACCTCGGTATATTGTCCGAATCCAGACGGCTTCGAGACCTGAAAGGACCGACTTCCTAGAGCGCTCTGGTATCTCCTCATGGATGAAGTTGACTATCAGCTGCTTGGCCTTATCTGACTTCAGCTGAGCCACTGTCCAGCCCTCGAAATAGCAATATTGCCACATTCGCCTGAAGGATCTGAAATAGGCATTCCTTGATCTGGGCCTGAGTACAATCTTAGCCGAATCGTTGAAGCGTACTTCAATCTCTGCCAGCCTCATCTCAGTATTTTCATTGATGTAAGGACTGACTGGAAGAGATTGTAGTTGCTCGCCTGTCCCAAGAGGGATGTCCTCACCGTTGAGGTCTTGGGTTCCATTTTCGTGTCCTGGTCGTGAGTTGTTCCCTTCCTCGCGACCAATAGGAGTATTGGTCTAAACGGTTGTAATAATATCGGACGGTTCCGAAGCCCCGTCGTTGGCGTTCATGGCGCAGGACGCTGGACTCATTCTGTTTTTCCTACCCGATTTTGTACCCTCATCCGACGCAGACGTTGCTTGACCGCTTGATGGCTCATACCGAGCTGCGCCCCGATCTGACGGAGGCTCATGCCTTGCGCTCGCAATGCTGCGATCTCTTCGATTCTTTCGGGGTGAGGCGGTCTACCGAGGCGTTTTCCCTGTGCTTTCGCCCTCGCCAAGCCATCCTTCGTCCTTTCTCGTATCAGATCAAGCTCAAGCTCCGCAACCGCCCCCAGGACAGTGAAAAGTAGCTTTCCAGCCGGGCTTTTCGTATCGATTTCCTGGTCAGTGCAGATCAATGCGACACCGAAGCGGTCCAAGTCCTCCAACATTGTGAGAAGTTGCTTAGTTGATCGAGCGAGGCGGTCCAACCTCACGATCAAGATCGCGTCGTAATGCCTCGCCCTGCCTTCCTTGAGCATCCTCTCCAGATCGGGCTTGACTGTTGCAGCTCCACTTATGCAATCGTGGAATTCGGCATAGATATCCCATTGATGCCTTGAAGCGTACTCGCGCAGCTTGAGGAGCTGGTTCTCAGGGTTCTGGTCCTTGTCAGCGCGGGAGACGCGAGCATAGAGAGCTACCTTCATCTCACTCCCTCTTGGCAACGAAAAGCTCACCGTTCGTTTGAGTACCCACCCAGCCACGCTCAATTAATTCAGCGAGATGAGACTTTAGATTGGGATAGCATTGTTCGACCTTCTGTCTTGGAGGATGGACAGTTCCAATAAGATTAAACAAGAACCTGGTATCGTCCTCACCTGGACCGTCATACCTGTCACTAGTGTCATTCGAAGATGACCCAGAAACTGCTTCTTGCGGAACGAAGCGACGCTTCAATGTCTCTCTTTGGGCTCCTGGCAGAGAATAGAGACGTTTTTTACCTTGGCGGTTCGGCTTGAACCCAAGTCCCACGAGGCGCTTACCAACTTTGACCGGCTTGACTTCTCCACCGTTCTCAGCAATCGCATCGCTGATCTCTTTGGGGGTGAATTCAGACTTACCATACGATTTCATGTCAAACACTGCGCGGACAATCATTCCGTCCTCACTTTCGGATGCGGCTTCAACTATGCGCTGCTGAAGTTCGAAGACCATGCCCTTGATTTCGTCGTAGAATTCCGGACTGATGCTCTGTGCTAGGGATGCTAGAGGTTGGAGTATCTGGTTCATCCTCGGAGACAGACCTTCGAATTCCAATTTGTAGTCATTAGCAAATCGCCCTAGATTCCTGAATCGGAACATCAGGAGCTTATTGCGTAGAAAGAGGGCTTCCACGTAGAATTCAGGAGGGAGGTTGAGGGGAATATCCGTTCTCGTCCGCTCAGTCATTGGCACGATTATACACCTCGATTCAAGGGCATTGTCACCGAATTGCTGCCTGGTCGTCATTACAGTCGGACCGAAGGCGTTGAAGTATTCCCCCTTCATCGAATCGGGGTTAGTCCTCCAGACCGAGCCACCCTTTTCATACCTCTCGTTTAAGAATTTGACAATCTCCGCAGTCTCGCTCGAATTTTTCAGATCACCCTCATTTATGCATAGGGTCCCGCCCCAACGTTCTGCCGTCCTGAACATCGCAGAGAAGCTTAGGCAACCCGAAGCTCGAAGGCCGCGATAGGAAACGTGCCTCATCGTTTCAAGAAGGCGTGTTTTTCCAGTGCCCGCGCCTCCTCTCGCGTTCACAATCGGCATAGCTGGGCATTTCTGATAGACCCATGTCAGCATTGAATATCCAGCAAGCAGTCTTGACATCTCAGGGCTTATCTCGCACCATTTATTGATGAAATCCTGTAAAATGGCAAGTAATTCGGTCTCCTTCCCATATTCCATCGGCTCTGAGGGAAGAACCACTATCCCCTTTGAGAGCACCTCGTCCTCAAGAGGTATGAACGTCGCACCCTGGAGACCCTCATTACACTCATCTAATTTCTCGAACCTAATATTGGGCCAATCATTCTGCCATGCCCAGGATTTGAAGTAGAATGTGGTCTTCCCATCCCAGCATTGTTCCAATATGCCACCATCGTCGAAGACTTTGCCGGGAGATGGTATCTTCGGGGGCTCATCGGCCTTACTCATCCAACTCACCGCCTTCCTTGATCCAAAGTTTGGAAGCCGACGTTTGGCTATGGACCAAAATTACTCCGGGATTCGCCCTTAGTAGTATTTCAAGCCCTTCAACAACTGTGCGAATCGCTAACATCTCACCACGTAGCACAATCGCGTGGGTGATTTTGACTTCGTTCTTCATTATCTAACAATCTCACAAAACGTTATATAAAGAACGCACATATTCCCATATAACGAAGGTGCATCAAATGAACGAAAAGGAACTAACGAAGAAGGGCCAAACCTTTACAGATGAGGTTGCTGACATGCTCATTGAAGCTTTCGATACACAATCCAGTGACGAAGAACTGAGGAAATTGATCGAACGTGGAGATTTCTCTAACAAAGATTTCGATTGGTTGGTCTATTGGTCTAGAATGCCTCCAGAGGAGAGACGCGCTCTTGATGGTTCAGACCGCCAGCACAAGATGAGGGTGAAGCGGACAATCATCAGGGCCACAGCCACGCTCACGTGGGCACATTATTTTATGGATGTATTCACGGATGAGGAGTGGAACCAGATAATGCCTTCAATGGTCCTATCCAAGATGGCCTACATCTCCGCTTTGAGAGGTGGTTATGAAAACGCACTCGCAGTTGCAACGGGTCTCGATGCCGGTCTGAACCTTCGCCTCCAAGCTGAGACATCAGGGACCTTGAAATCCGAGGTCCGGGTGTCAATCGTGCCGAGCGCCGAGAACCTCATGAAAGTAACGAGCGAGCTTGGGAAGCGGCTCATCTCAAGGGCTCAAGATCAAGCAAAGATCGTTGAAGAGAATGAGGATGACAAAGGTAAGAAGAAATAGTGACAGAATGACGGTTGTGACGCTTGGAGGGACGATGGCGAGGTTAGGTTAGATATCGCATCGCATGTTTCGCTTCAATTCAATGCGGATCTATGAGTTGGGCACCATTTTTGTCCTTAAGTTGCCCTAGAATTGGCCTAATTGATCCCTAGTTGACCCCAAACCTTCGCTTGATTTGCGCTCATTGGATGCCTTTAGTCGGCTAAAATGACGCTACAACTTCGCTTCGGTTTCGCTCCCGCGCGCACGCGCGAGAGCGCAAATTCTTCACGAAGAGGACGGTTTTAGTACCGATAATTAGAAGGCTACACTCGAAGATAGTGATTTAGATGGCATCTGAATATTCGAAGAGCGTTGTCTTTTGGTGTCCAATCAATTCTGTTCGAGATATGTGCACTGGATATTTCCCACAATTTGGCTATGCAATCTACGGGAGTGCTGATGCCAGTGTTCTAGACCTCAGGAAGAAGGGGACCAAAAGGACAAAAGATGACATTGAATGGGCACATACGCTTCGGATAGCTTTGAAGGACATGGGCGATGGGAAGACTGTTGCGAACTTCACTTTCAAGGTAGAAGCATTTGCAGCAAAGGGTGCCTGGAGCCAAAACAGTGTCTTGCAGGCGAACAATATGATTAGCCAGGTAGAAGCATTGTGCTCAAATTCAGGAATGGCTCGAACTCCAATATCTCCAAGCGTTTCAAGAGAATCCCATACTGAAAAGATTATCGAACGTCAAATCGTAAAAGTGAGATGTCGTTATTGCGGAGCATTGAATGATGACGGATTGAGCGCATGCAAATCGTGTGGGGCGAGGCTCTAAGAATAATTAGGCAAGCTCACCCCCGAACCTCACCGGATCCTCTTCATTTTCTCTTTTTCATGTCCTTTAGAAACTCTTTTCCTACGGCAATCCTTGCAACCAATAAGGCAAACCCCATTAATAGCCAGAATATGAGCAGCAGCCCAATAACAACCGAGGAGCTGTCTCCGGTCATACTTCCTGGGAAAATAACTCCCACAAATACGAATCCTCCAAGAATGACGTAACCCACTAATGACTCAAGCAATGCTTCAATTAATGATGGAGCCATTGCTTCCCTAGCTGCCTTAAGTTCCTTATCCGAATTGCCCTGCCTCTTCGCATAACCCTTGGAAAGAATGACGAAATAGCTGAGTATTTTCCCAATTGCAATTGTCATTGCGAAGGTAGCTGCAATAAGTAATGCCGTCCCAACATCATCCCAAGTGATGAGCATAATCCGAACCCCTGCAGCAATTCGTACAATAGAAGAAAGAGCTTCGCATGAGCCACCTTTTCCCGAGCCCGAACCTCACCGCATCGGTTTTGCCAAGTCCAAAACAAAATCGGTTTATAGCATCCCTGCCTGAGATTTCTGAGACTGGGAGCTATGGCTTCTACCTTCCCCTCCCCGGTCTCTTATTTTTCTATCTTGAGTCTTCGCAGCTCCTTCTCATTCTCCAAGCAGATCGAGAGCAACCTGCCCTCAACCGGATCGAGAAAGGCTGCAATAGCTATTGCTTGGGTATGCATCCTCGCTTTCTCTGTCATCTCATCGAATAATTCGCAATCTTCTTTGCACAGCGCCCTGCGGTAATTGCTCCAGCTATCTCTGGCTAGTTCTGACCTCATACATTGGCTAATCCATCTCGGACTTAAATCGCGGAGCCCAGGAGATGGCTGAAAGTGTAAGGCCGAACCTCACCGCATCCTCCGTCAGCATTCTTAATATCCTCGACCCGAATACAATTACGGAAGTTGGATGGCAAGCAAGAGGCAGAAAATCGGTGCGATTGTCGCCGTCATCATCATGGCATCTGCTGGCTTAACCGGTTGGATCTATTTCAGTAGGCCAACAACTCCACCGACACTGGCTGAGACGTTGGTCCTAAAACCAAGCGACTTGGGGGTTGATTGGTATTTTAAAGATTCGCTCCCGGCGGATGCAATCTCGAACAAAACCCTCTCATTCTATGGCAATGAGCTAGAAAACATGTCATTAGTGCTGTTCTCCAGGGTTGATGTATTCAATTCATCTTCGGATTGCAATGCCACATATCTTTGGTTGAAGTCTTATTTCAATGATTCTTTGATTACGGACGTCCAATTAGGTGAGAAAGCATTTCGTATGGTGGCTTATGATCAAGTGCTCGTCGTATTTGTCAAGAACAACATAATTGGACAGGTTGAGACCGATCGCGTACCAATAGACATCTATCACACGCAACCATTCGCGTGGCAGAATGACACAACAATGACTTTCGCTTCAATCCTTCTCGGGAGATTCGCCGCCATCCCAAGGTGAAAGGTGAAATGGGTCTAGCTCATCTCCTAGAGCCCGAACCTCACCGCATCCTCCGTCAACAGTCTTAATATCCTCAGCCCCAATCCATTCGAGGGAATTGGATGGTCAGCAAGAGGAACAAGATTATCTTCTTCGCGGTCTGCGCGGTCGCAATCATTGTCATTTCCATTGTCATCCTCTTCTTCATGACGACGGGGTTGGAGGACTACTGGCCGCCTTCGGACAAGCTCAAAGTCGAACGCACGAGCGCGAACACGCTGACTTTCACCATGCCGCCAATCTGGGGGTACAAAAGCGCATCGGTAGCCTTTTCCAATTGCGCCTTCGCGCTCCAGGTCGATAACGCGACGATAGGCCCGACCGACCATCGCCTTGGGTCAAATGGATATGGCTTGGGATTAGAGGTCCGCATGTTCAAGGGCGCAAGCATCTCCAATGCCAGCGTGGTTACAGCCAATAATGTAAGCTACATAGTCTACATCATCGACTCGGATGCAGATGGGCTCATGTCCGAGCATGATAAGGTCATCGTGCAGGCAACGGAACCCATCTCCGTTGATAATTGGTATTCGATTACCGTGATAACCGAAGTGGACAGCTTCTGGTCCTATGGTATGCTGAAAGGAGAATATGGCTAGTCATGGGCTCTCAGAGCCCGAACCTCACCGCATCCTCCGTCAGCATTCTTAATATTCTAGTATCTAATGTAAACTTGAGGTTTGGATGGTTAGCAGGAGGCAGATTGCGGCCATCATTGTCATAGCCATTATAGTCTCAACTGGCGGCTTGTACATTTTCTTGAATCAGCCACCGAATCTGAGCTTGGCCGAGAAGATGATTCTCCAACCGGGCGACATTAACATATCTGGATTTCGTTCTTCCAGCAAGTCTCAATCACCCTTACATTATGCGAATGAAAGCTCAAACTGCCGTTCGATATTAAGCAACGAAACAATTGACCTAATTATCTGGATTGATGTCTTCAACTCAACCAACGATAGTCGAGCGAAATTCTTGGATGTCATTCAACCGCTATTGGGCGAACGAGAAAATATCACTTTAGGCGACGATGCAATTTACTGGCCACAGGGTCCTAAGGTTCCCTCGGTTATCTTCGTAAAGTTGGCTGTGATGGCATGGGTTCAGATCCTATCCCCGGAGGTTAATTACGCTTGGCTCCACAATGCGACAATTTCCCTTGCAACACTTCAGCTTGAAAAGATCGACCACTATCTTGCAGAGTGAAAAGAGTAGGAAGAAAGGGTTTGTGGGACAGGTAAAGAAGCGTTATGGCGTTTCAGCCAGTATATTTGAGC
>PMBU01000054.1 GCA_003153895.1 Methanomassiliicoccaceae archaeon
TTGATGGTGTCCCGGAGATGGTCCCCAGATTCGATCCAGTCTGGAGCAATGGTGCCCTGGACCAAGTAATCGGCCATGTAACCCTTGGCCTCCCGCTCGAAGACCCTGATGAAACGCTCCCCGATGATCTTCCTTTTCTTCTCCGGTTCGATCACCCCCTTCAGTGCGTCAAAGAACTCGTCCGAGGCGTCGATGAGGCGGTAGTTGATGTTCAGCTTGGAGAACATCTTATCCACCGCCTCTGTCTCTCCCTTTCTCATGAACCCGTTGTTTACATAGATGGTCAGAAGCCGGTCGCCAATGGCCCTAGATACGAGCACCGCGGCCGCAGTGCTGTCCACTCCGCCGGAGCAGGCGATGATGGCCCTTCCCTTGATCGACGTCTTCAGCTCTTCGATCTTCTCTTCCGTGAATTCCTTGGGGTCGAACATCAGGCTTGCACCTCTTTGGAGTCTTTCTCGATCTTGTCCCCCATCTCTTTCCGGTATTCTTGTAGTTTCCCGGTCAAACGGACATCGGATATCGCCAACATCTCGACCGCCAGTATAGCGGCGTTCTCGCCTCGGTCCAGGCCGACCGCGGCCACCGGTATTCCCGGCGGCATCTGCACGATGGAAAGTATGGAATCGAGGTTCACCGCCCCGCTCACCGGCACACCGATGACCGGTTTGGTGGTGTAAGAAGCGACCGCACCAGGAAGCGCCGCCGCCAGTCCCGCTATGGTGATGAAGACCTTGGCATCGCTCTCCCGCACCAGGTTCCACAGGCGTTCGGGGGTGCGATGGGCGGAGGCCACAACGATCTCAGATCCGACACCAAACTTTTGCAGCATGGTGAGCGCCTTCTTTCCGATCTCTAGGTCGCTCTTGCTTCCAAGGATAATGAGGACGACGGGCATTGATTGGACTGACCGATTTCATGTTCTAAAAAGTATCGGTATGACCATCACCGGCCTTTGGGAACGAGGGATATCATATCAGTCTTTGTTGATTTGGGGATATCTTCTGTGTGGGCCGGTTCATTTCCGAAGGGGCAGGTGCGATGGAAAGAGATCCGGGATAGGTCCGCAGGATCTCACTGACAAAGGTTGGATCGAGCTCGCCAGGAGCTATCCATTCCGATTCCAAGTCGTGGGCGACGATCACCGGCATACGATCGTGTAGATCGGCCATCGTCTTGGCCGCCGCCGCGGTCACGATGGTGAAGGTGGACAGCACGCTGCCGTCCCCGCCCTGCCACACGTCATAGAGACCGGCCATGGCGAAATATTCCTGGTCCTTGACTTTGATGATGTAGGGGACCTTAACCTCCTCCTTCTTCCATTCGTANNGTCTCCGACCTGGCGTTGAACATCTTGGCTCCGATCTTGACGTCCTTGGCCCAGCTCGGCACGAGGCCCCACTGCATCTCTACTGCTTTCCTTCCATCTAGGTCAAAGATGACCGGGGCTGGCTGACCTGGCGAGATGTTGAGACGGGAAGTGCAGGGCATCGAGGCCTCTGGGAGCTCGAAACGCTCGAAGAATCTGGCCGTGATCGTGAGCGCGAACCTGCCACACACGCGTTGCAATGGCGCTGGTGGGGCATAAAGGATGCGGGACGTTACACTGAGAGAGTTGAAAAATGGGGAAAATTGAAAGATGTTTTAGGAAAGGGTTTTCGTGATTAGCTCTTCATTATCGCGAGCAGGAAGACGCCGATTGCGATCAAGGCGCCAATTACAGCCGCGATGATGTTCAGGAACGCCGTCCAGATTACTCCCCCGAGGTCGACGTTGATCGTGTCCGAGAATCCACCGAGGTAGATCCAGAACACCGCGACCACGAGGCCTACGACGAGCAGTACAACACCGATCATTCGGCTCTTTCCGCTACCGAAGTAGGCAGTAAATGCACCGGCCAGGATCATAAACAGGCCGAATGTCAGCAAGAGCACGGTCAGGAATTCCATTGTAGACATGTTCTTCACCTTTTCAGAATTTGATACCAGTAAGAGTCTTCGTGTCGATGACACCGGGGATCGATCGTATCTTGTCCACGACAACCTGTCCGAGGAGGTTGAAGTCGTCGGCCTCGATCTTCGCGATCAGGTCATACTCGCCGAACAGAGGATGGAGTTCGACGACCTCCTTCACCTTAAGGAGCTCATTGTACACCTCGTGCTCCTTCGCAGGTGCCGTGCTTATCAATACGAATCCCACAGCCATTCGTCCACCTACGGCACCATTATTACGTCGTCCAAAATAAAGCTTTCTGTATGGCTGGCATTAGCATAGTGATTTTGGAGGACGATCGCGCATCGCGCCGAGCAGCCCCTCATTCGATGTCACCCGCCCGCTCTTCCACCCCCTCCCAGGATGGGATGTTCGTCAAAGAACCACGCCCTTCTATGACGAACGAAGCGGTCGCCGCGCCAAGCTTCGCACATTCCCTCAGCCCCTTCCTCCGGAAAAGACCAGCATAGAAGCCAGCTCGGAACGCATCCCCTGCGCCAGTGGTGTCGACGATCGCGCCTGCCCTTGCAGCGGGAATTTCGAGGGTTCCGTTTTTCGTGTGGATCACGCTCCCTTTCGCACCGAGGGTATTGACAACGATGGGCACTAGCTCGAGCAAGTCCTCCGCTCTGCTTTTTTCACAATAGCGGAGAGCGGTCCGGAGCTCGTTCTCGTTCGCGAAGAACATCTCGCTCAAGGAGAGAGCCTCCTTGAACATGCTGGCATTCCAAACGTTGTGAATCTCCTGGGCTGGATCGAACCCTATCCTCTTATCCAGCAGCTTACATTCCTTCATCACATTGAGGTAGTAGGGTGGCCTCCCGGTCATGATGTGGATGTTCTCCGCCGATCGAGCCGAGTCCATTCGCAGTGGCATCGATTCCATTTCCGTCATCGGCCCTTGATAAACATAGGCGATCTGGTTGTGCTCCTTGTCCGAGATTATCCATACGGTGGCGGTCTCCTGATCGTCGACGGTGACGAGGTCCCGCAGGTCGACGCCTTTGCTCGCCATCAACGACCTGAAATCCTTGGGGAAATCTGGCCCGACGAACGAACAGAGGGCGGTCGGCACCCCAAGGCTCGACGCGATGGTGGCCACGTTTGCCCCGGTACCACCGAAGTATCGCCTCTTCTCCTGGATATTGACCGAGGTGTTCAGCTCCGGGAAGTTTTTGAGGGACATGATATAGTCGAGGTTTGTGTGACCGTAGACGCAAAGGAAGGGCTTCATCATGTGCCCTCTTGCCAGGCTTCCAGATACTTCCTCTGCTCCGGTGTCAACGTGTCGATCTGCAGGCCAAGGGTCTGCAGTTTCAACTTAGCGACAAGCTGATCAATCTCCGATGGCACGTTGTAGACCTGTGGCTTGAGGGTTCGATGGTTCTTCACCAGGTACTCTAGAGCAAGCGCCTGGATGGCGAAGCTCATATCCATTATCTCCACCGGGTGTCCCTGTCCGGCCCCCAGGTTCATCAGTCGACCTTCGCTGATCAGATAGGCCTTCCTTCCGCCGGGCAGGGGGTACTCGTCGACGAACTCCCTCACCCGCTTCGGGCTGCCTCCAAATTCCTCCAATGCTTGCTTAGAAATCTCATTGTCGAAGTGACCAGAGTTGCCGAGGACGCAGCCGTCCTTCATCACTTCGAGGTGCTCGCGCCGGACAATATCCTTGCAACCGGTGGCCGATATTACAACATCGGCCTGCTTCACCGCATCGATCATCTGCATGACCTCGAACCCATCCAGCTTCGCCTCGATCGCCTTTATCGGGTCGATCTCGGTGACGATGACATTCGCGCCCATGCCTTTTGCGCGCATGGCGATCCCTCGACCGCACCATCCATAGCCGGCGATGACGAAACGCTTGCCAGCAACGAGCAGATTGGTGGCGTTCATGAAGCCATCGAACGTGCTCTGCCCGGTTCCATACCTATTGTCGAAGAGGTACTTCATATGGGCATCGTTGACCGAGATCACCGGGAATCGCAGCTTCCCCTCCTTGGCCATCGAGCGCAACCTGACTACCCCAGTGGTCGTCTCCTCGTTCGCGCCTTTCACTTTGGCGAGCAGGTTGGTCCGCTCGGTATGGACCATCGCAATCAGGTCTGCGCCGTCATCAATCATGAAATCTGGCCCGATGTCGAGCACGGAATTGAGATTATGATAGTATTCATCGCTGGTCTCCCATTTCTTGGCATAGGTCTCGATGCCGAACTTCTCCTTGAGCGCAAGGGCCACGGAATCGTCGGTCGACAACGGGTTGCACGATGCCAATCGCAACTTCGCCCCGGCCTCCTGCAGGGTGATGGCGAGCATTCCGGTCTTGGCCTCGACGTGCAATGCCATGCCAAGCCGGACACCTTCCAGCGTCCTTTCCTTCACCAAGCGCTTGCGGATCTCCGCTAGCACCTTCATATGCTTGTCCGCCCAATCCAGGCGGCGGACTCCCTTTGTCAGAAGATCGTCGTTCATCCCTTGTTACCGCTCCTCAAATCTTTACCTGACGTTTATGGTTTGCCTTCCTCGGCAAGCTCGGTCAACCGATCGCATATGAGCTCCAAAGAGCTCTTGAGATTCCTCTGGTTGTCGAAATCAGAGAGTACTTTCCGCCTGATGGCCTCTTCCCTCGACAATTCCGGCCACATAGCGATCATGTTCGATATGGCCCGGGTCAACTCATCCACGATGGATATCTGCGCCGCCCTAGTGGTACGGGACAAAGGATTCAGGTCGATGGCGATCACTTTCTTTCCGAACTTGGCCAATGCCTCTGCTCGATCTCCATCCTCCAATGGGATCAGCACGACGTCCGCGGAATATATGCCCTCCTTGGAGCACAGCGCCCGGTCCGAGGCTATCCCGGGGATCGTCGTGTCAGCATGGCGTCCCAAAACTCCTTTGGCACCGAGGGATTCCATGAACGCCACGACCTTCTCTATTCGTTCCGGGCTGCGGTGAAACAGATTGACCTCGACCTTGGCTTTGATCAGCTTGGACAATGCTATGATCTCTTTGCCAGCCAGCGCGGCTGTATTCCCGTTCACCGATATCACTGGGTTCCGCGCCTCGAGCAGAAGCGCCACGGCAGCCCTCTCGGCGCGGCGCGCGTTGTCGCTGGTCTCCTCGCCCAACAGGTAATCGAAGGCTTCGCCCCGGCCGTGAGCGATGAGGCCAGTTGGCGCGACGATCCCGTTCTTGACCATTTCGGACATCGCCTCGCGCATGACCAATGACCGATAGCGAGGATGGTCCCTCGATACCTTCATGAATAGCGGAAACTACTCCGACCTGATAACAGTTGCCCATATGCGGCGATCCCGATCTGGAGTCTCGTTCGAAGAGATTGGTGCTTTGACCGAGGCTTCACAATAATACTTTATATCCGAGATGGAAAAGGATATAAAGTTTAGCAAATGATTTAAATACTATTAACCTTATTGGCGTGAAAGCGCCGGAAAATCGACAAGGGAGCTGAATACTGAATGAGGTTCCTTGGTGAAGTCCAAGAAGTGACTTTTGACGGAAAGCTGATCGTCAAAGGCGTTTTCGCTCCTCGGGCTAGGGATAGGGTCACAGACAACCGTCAAAGACTCATTGGACACGTGCTAAGGGTTTTTGGTCCGGTCGCTGGACCTTATGTTACCGTGGCGGTTACCGGCGAGCAGAGCCTGCTATCTGCAATCGGAAAGCAGGTCTATGTCGAGGGGGTAGAAGAGCTTGGCAAAGGCAGTAAAAGAAGGGGCCGATGAGATAGAACGCTGCCCCGAATGCAACAGTGGGCACCTCGTTAGGGACTATGAGCGCGGAGAGCTTATCTGCGAGGAATGTGGCCTGGTCATCGATGACCAGTTCATCGATCAGGGACCGGAGTGGAGGGCGTTCGACGTAGAGCAGGGAGAGAAGCGGGCAAGGACCGGCGCTCCCATGACCTACACCATCCATGACAAGGGCCTGTCCACTGAGATCTCCTGGAAGAACAAGGACTCCTATGGCAAGAGCATACCAACCAGGAACAGGGCGCAGCTTTACCGCTTGCGCAAATGGCAGCGCCGCATCCGTGTCTCCAATGCGACGGAGCGCAATCTGGCATTCGCCTTAAGCGAGCTTGACAGGATGGCTTCGGCAATGGGCCTTCCGAGGAACGTGCGTGAGACCGCCGCAATGGTCTACAGAAAGGCGGTCAACAAGAACTTGATCCGCGGCCGGAGCATCGAGGGAGTAGTTGCCGCTTCGCTATATGCGGCATGCAGGCAATGCAACGTGCCCCGTACTCTGGACGAAGTGGCGAATTCCTCCCGCGTCGGTCGAAAGGAGATCGGTCGTACTTACCGTTTCATGACCAGGGAGCTCAAGCTGAAGCTCATGCCCACCCGTCCGCAGGACTACGTGCAGAGATTCTGCTCCGAGCTCAAGCTGAGCGGTGAGGTACAGTCCAAGGCTGCCGAGATCCTCAAGGATGCGGCCAAGAAGGAGCTGACCTCGGGGCGTGGCCCGACCGGTGTGGCCGCTGCGGCGATCTATATCTCCTCGATCTTGTGCAACGAGCGCAGGACGCAGCGCGAGGTTGCGGACATCGCTGGAGTGACAGAGGTCACCATCCGTAACCGCTACAAGGAGCTGACCGAGAAGCTCGGGATCGAGATTCAGCTTTAAGCAATTCCTTCCCCGCTGCTTCCAGCGGGGCACACAATTTATTTATTAAGACCGGTTCATCCAGAGGCGGGTGCGTCATTGGTTAACGGCCGTCCAATTCTCAAAGTGTTCGCCCTCGGGCTGCTGCTCGGTGGCATCATGACCGCTATTTCCTCGGTCTATCTCTTCATGATCGACGCAAAGTATGCTTACGGGACATTAACTGGGATCGTCCTTGTGCTCGGTGGAATTGTACTTACTGGCCTGGAGCTGACGTGCTTCCTGCCTATATTCCGCATCGAGCAAGGCAGCGGTGCCCAAACACGTAACTGGGTGTTCCTCTCATTTCTAATGCGGATCCTCATAATCTATTCTGCTTTGATCGCCGGTTTGAGCCCGGATAAGCTATTCATTCTTATCCTGCTAATCCTCAACATAATTGCACTCATCTTCGAAGCCGTTCTATTGATACTGATCTCAGTATTGAAAAAGGAATTCCAGCCTACCGAAGAGGAGATAAGAGCCAGGATGAGAAGGTTGGGCAGGTCAACTGTGAAAACGGTTTCAGATTGCCCCAATTGCCACGAAATCATTGAAAAGGAATGGATCCTTTGCCCGCAATGCGGTACAGCGCTGCCAAGGCTCTGTGCGAACTGCGGTCAAATGCTGACCGGGCGAGTCGAGAAGTGTTCGAACTGCGGCGCAATAATCGAGGAGCAGGAATCGATCAGGAGGAACATTCAAACCCTGATCGCGATCTCAGAGGAAGAGGCCAAGCCAGAGGCGAAGTCGATCCGCTATGCCCGACTTGCTGAAGCCTATCTCAAATCGGGAGAGATCGACGTCGCTCTGGAGACATATAAAAAGGCGATCCAATTTACGGAATTCGACCAAAAGCGCTGCAATTTCTTGGTCAAGATGGCCAATATCCTCCATAATGCTGGGAGGGATGAGGAGGCGATGAAGATACTGGGCGCCTCCATTGAACTCGATCCAACGGACGTTGCAGGGGCAAATGCTGTCAAAGGCCAGATCAAGGCCGATGCCACGGTGAAAAAGGCAAATGAGGCGCTGAAAGCGGGTGATGAGGTCAGTGCAATTGCCCTAGCAGATGAGGCCATCATCATTGACCCGTCCGATTTCCATAATGCGTCTATAATCAAATCCACTGTCCTGACGCACCAGGCAGAGAAACTTGCCGAGGCGGGAAAGAAAGATGAGGCCATAAAGGCATTGGACAAAGCCGTTCGATTGGACCCGAGCGGTTTGGGCCCGGCATGGGCTGCAAGAGACAGACTGGCACCAGGGGAAAAGAAAAAGGATGAAAAGGCAAAAAGGAAGGCTTTCAAGGCTCAAATGAAGGCAGCTAAGAAGAAATAATCATCACGGTAGTACATCCGATAACTTGCGCCCGACCTATGGCCTTACTCGCCTCAATCTGATATAATCTACCTGGGTCTTCGAGACCCTGCCGAAGAGGATGTCCTTCTTTACACCGTGGGCAAGTCTGACAGCGCGTGAGATCTCAGGCCAGCTGGTCTCATAATCATAGGGGACCGCGTGGACCAGGTACTTGGAATGATGTGAGGACGGATCGCCATCATAAACCCGGAAGTGCGAACCGTATTTGAAACCGGTCTTCACGACCAATCCCTTCGATCTGAGATCGTTGTATGTCTTGAGCCTAAGCTCGAAGTCCGACTGGATGGAGGCTGCGCTCTTCTTGAACGCTCCAATGCCCATCTTCTTGCCGGTTTCAGGATTGTGGATCACGACGCGACCATTCTCCATCAGATGGGCGGTCTCGATCAACGACAATTGAAGGGTCTTCCCGATCTTTTTGCCAAAGAACCCGTTGCAAATCAAGTGGTCAGAATTGGTTTCGTCCATCACTAGGACGCGGTCCTTTAGGAGGAACGCTTCGATCTGCTCCTTCTGGTCCGTCTTGACATTGAATTGCGGTGCGCCGGTGGAAGATCGATAATAGGTGATGTCTCCCTCCTCGTCGACGACCGCCAGGAGCAATTCCTTCCGTGTCCTTTCGGATCGCTCCGTTTCCTCGAACAGCCCTTTGATGGTGAAGACCGCTCGCTCGGATATTGCCAGGACCCAGTACTTTGTTTGCGTTGTGCTTGGCGTTCCCCCGCGAGGGAACACTCGAAAATCGAACTCACCCGCATCGGGTTTTACGATGTAACCTCGTTGTCGGAGATCTCGATAGACGATGTAGCGGATCTCGAAATCCAACTGGCAGGATGCTGCCATCTTGATCAGCCCGGCCAGCGGCATCTGCTCGCCACCGCAGCTGACTGCCAGGCGGTCCGACTCGGCGAGGTAGATCGCCTCCAAGAGGTCGAGCTCCAACGACCCGCCGGACTGGGGATAGCCATAGAATCCCTTGTTGTATATCTGGCTAGCCTCTACGGTATCCTTGATGAGGACCGAATCCCCGACCAGTTCACCGGGCATGATGCCTGATAAACCCAGGCTCCTAGTTAAAGTGTTCTGTGGCAAACCTTCGGTGATCAATTCAGCCAGCTTCCAGAATATGAAGCCGAGGATCGGCAATCAGGTCATGCTGCGTGAACGGAGAGGGTTATTTAGCAAAGCTTTAATCTAGGGCGCAGGAATTGGTATACAACTTAAGGTTAACAACGGTGATTCAATGCCCGCCCTGTCAGATCTGGACATCCTTCTATCAGTCATTGAGAACCCCACTCGCAGGAGGATATTGGAAGCGCTGGTCCGCGAGCCCCATTACTCGCTCCAACTTTCCAAAGAGTTGGGAATGAGCCAGCAAGCAATAATGAAGCACATGAAAGTGCTGGAGGAGTGCGATTTGGTCCGATCCTATCCCGAGGAGAGCAACCACGGAGGGCCATCCAGGAAGCTATACGTTCCGACCACGAAGTTCNNTGTTTTTGGAGAAAACGAGCAGGAGAAGAGCGGAGACCTGGCCGAAGTTAGCGAAAGAATACTCGAGCTCAGGGAGACTGTGGCGCAGGCGGACCGTGAGCTGGAGGGGTTACAGCACCAGCGCGCTTTATTGATCGAGACGAAGGAAAACGCTTTGGAAGAGGCCGGCCGGGTGGTAGAGGAGCAGATTGATGACTACCAAGCAAGAAGGATTATCTACGAGTTCATCCAGAAACCCGAGTTGGAACTGGAAGAGCTCGCCTTGAACCTGAAGATCCGAGACGACCTTGTGAGAAGAACATTGGAGCAGATCAACTGGAGAGGATGAAACATGGATGATAGAGAGAGAGTAAGGAAGGCTGCAGAGAAGTACGCAGGTGAGCTCGAAAAGGTCTTGAAGGATGTCAGCAGGGAACTGGACCACGCCGCGATCAAATTGGAGCAAGTGGGCAACAAGGTCTACAATAACCTGCCCAAAGAGGCGAAGGACGCAGAGAAGGATCTGCGCCGAATCGCTAACGGTATGGTCGATGACGTCAGGAGGGACCTTCCAAAGCTCCAGAAGAGCGTCGATCAGCTGGGGAAGAAGTTGGACAAGGTCTTGGACGACCTGCAGAAGACGATTCAGAAGAAGCCTTAGAAATGGTTAAATATTCGTGGTCGTGTAACACTATTACCGCGAGTTGTTAACTCGTAGTTGTAATCATGAGCCAGAAGGTGAATAATATGGTCGATGAGGTCGAGAAGAAGGAATTGACGCCGATCAGATACTGGGCGCCAATGGGGTTCGGTCCGGTCAACATGATGCGCGAAATAGAGCGTATGATGCAAGAGGCGACCAGAGATATCGATTATTCGATATGGCCACCAGCCTTGAGCGTGGGACCGCGCTTCCCGGCAACGGACATCAAGGACGAGGGCGACCACTATCTGGTCGAAATGGACTTGCCAGGGCTCTCAAAAGAGGAAGTGGAGGTAATGGTCGGTGAAGGTGTCCTGGATATCACCGCTAAGAGGGGGGAGAGGAAGGAAGAGGGTGACGAAGGCTACCTCCGAAGGGAGAGAGGATTCGTTTCCTTCCATCGCCGACTGGACCTGCCGGATGATGCCGCAGAGGATAACCTCGAAGCGAAGCTGGAAGACGGTGTCCTGAAGATCCGAGTCCAGAAAAGAAAGGAAGGAATCGAGAAGAGGAAGAAGGTCGAGGTCGCGTAGGACCCCGACGAGGAAATGGAACTGACATGGATTCATCCGAGAAAGTATTGAAGGTCGCAGAGGCAAAGTCCAAGGATGCCGGGCGCGGCATCGCCCGCGTTGACCCAGCAGTCATGGACGCGCTTAACCTCACCGCAGGCGATGTGGTGCAGATAGAGGGGAAGAAGCGGACGGTGGCGATCGTGTGGCCCGGCTATGCAGAGGACGCCAACCGAGGCTTGATCCGAGTGGACGGGACGATCAGAAGGAACGCGGAGGCGAGCATTGACGAGAAGGTATCGATCCGAAAGATCGCCGTGAAGGAAGCGACGAAGATGACTTTCGCCCCGACCGAGCAACTGCGGATCATGGGAGGCGAGGAATACCTAACTCAGGCCCTGGAAGGGAGAGCGGTAACCCGAGGAGACATCATAGAGATCAATGTTATGGGCAGGCGCATCGACCTGGTGGTCTCGTCCTATAGCCCCCCCTCGGATGCCGTGCTGGTCCATAGGGACACAGAGGTCAAGATCAGCGAGAAGCCGGTGAAGGAGACCGTCGACCACATCCCGAAGGTGACATACGAGGACATCGGAGGGCTGAGCGAGGAAGTGAAGAAGGTCAGGGAGATGATCGAGCTGCCGCTCCGCCACCCTGAGCTCTTCGAACGCCTGGGGGTGGAGGCGCCGAAGGGAGTGCTATTGCACGGCCCTCCAGGCACCGGGAAGACGTTGCTGGCGAAGGCCGTGGCCGGCGAGACCAATGCCAATTTCATCTCCATTGGAGGACCGGAGATCATGAGCAAGTTCTATGGCGAGTCCGAGGAGAGGCTGCGCGACATCTTCAAGCAGGCCGAGGAGAACGCCCCCACCATCATCTTCATCGATGAGATCGATTCCATCGCTCCGAAGAGGGACGAGGTGACCGGCGAGACTGAGAGACGGGTGGTCGCTCAGCTGCTGGCGCTCATGGACGGTCTGCAGGCGAGAGGGAAGGTCGTCGTGATCGGGGCGACCAACCGGCCCAATGCGCTAGACCCGGCGATCCGAAGGCCGGGGCGATTCGACAGGGAGATCGAGATAAGCATCCCCAACCGCAACGGCCGACTGGAGATCTTGCAGATCCACACCCGCGGCATGCCTTTGGCGGAGGACGTCAATCTAGACCGCCTTGCGGATCTCACCCATGGCTATGCAGGCGCTGACCTGAGCGCTCTCGGAAAAGAGGCGGCCATGCGCGCCCTGAGAAGAATATTGCCTGACCTCGATCTTGAGCTGGATGTCATTCCGGTCGAGGTGCTCAACAAGATCATCGTGACCAAGGATGACTTCATCTCGGCATTGAGGGAGATGCAACCTTCCGCTCTCAGGGAGGTGATCGTGGAGTCCCCCAACACCCATTGGGACGACATAGGCGGTCTGGAGGAGGCTAAACGAGAGCTCCGGGAGGCGGTCGAGTGGCCGCTGAAGTACGGACCGTTGTTCGACCAGATGGGTGCGACGCCACCGAAAGGCATCTTGATCTATGGGCCGCCGGGAACGGGCAAGACCATGCTGGCGAAAGCGGTCGCAACCGAGTCGGAGGCGAACTTCATCAATGTCAAGGGACCGGAGTTCCTTTCCAAATGGGTCGGTGAGAGCGAGAAGGCGGTCCGGGAGACCTTCCGGAAGGCCAGATCGGCCGCTCCGTGCATCGTCTTCATGGACGAGATCGATTCCATCGCGCCGACCCGTGGCGGTGGGTCCGACTCTCACGTGACCGAGCGGGTGATATCGCAGATGCTGACTGAGCTGGACGGGCTGGAGAGCCTTCATAACGTTATCATCATCGGCGCCACCAACCGCCCCGACATGCTGGACCCCGCGCTCCTGCGCCCTGGCCGCTTCGATCGGATGATCAAGATCGGTACTCCGGACCTAGCGGCAAGGAAGGAGATCCTCAAAGTGCATGCCAAGGGGAAACCTCTGGCATCGGACGTGGACCTGAACGAGATCGCCAAGCGCACGGAAGGCTATACTGGAGCAGATCTTGCGGCAGTGGTGAACGAGGCGACGATGAGCACCATCCGGCGCATCGTTGGCAAGAACAAGGACCTCAGCATCGAAGCTGTCAAGAAGGAGAAGGTCGACATGAACTGCTTCAATGATGCGCTCATCAAGATCAAGCCAGTCTCGCGCAACGAGCTGAGCAAGTACGAGAAGATCGTGAAGGATTTTGAGTACGTGAGGTGAGTTTCGTGCCCAATAGGAAATCGGATAGGGAAGGAAGGGATGGTATGGACATCTTCGGCTCGTTCGATGACGAGCTCGCCGAAATGAGAGAGCGCATGGACCGGATATTCGAGGCGTTCATGAGGAACGAGCTGGGAACGGACCAATCTCCCACGGTCTATGGTTTCTCCCTGCAAACAAGCCAGGACGGAGAGCCGGTGATGCAGGAGTTCGGCAACTCCCCCGCGCCTGCCATGATCGGCAGTGGTGAGCCACAGGAGCGCGAGCCGCTGATCGACGTCCTTGAATCGGAGGCCCTGGTCAGGGTGATCGTCGAGCTGCCAGGCGTACAGAAGGATGATATCAAGATTGATGCGCAAGCGCTCTCGCTGGAGGTCACGGTCGACAATGACGTCAAGCAATTCCACGAACAGATCGATCTCCCTTGCAGCGTCCAGCCGAACAGCGTCAAGGCCAGCTACAAGAACGGCGTGTTGGTGATTTCCATGAACCGGGTCAATAAGAAAAGGAAGGGTCGGACCGTGAAGGTAGATTGAACTAGATCCTCCAAGGCCCCGTCCGAGAATCGACCTTGCGGACGGGGGTCTATTTTTCTCATTCGGATCATAGGACTGAATAACTTTCCAGATGACTTCTTAACCGGTTCTCTTCTGACTTTTACCCCCTTCATTGAAAGGGTTTAAGGAAGACGGCGATACATACACTTTCGAGACGAGAAAATGACATTTGAGATCAAATGGCTGGGGCATTCGTGGTTCAAGATCATGGCCGATGGTGTCAACCTCGACTTCGATCCGCTCTCAAAGAAATACATTAAGAAGCTCGGGATCGCGGAGGGTTCGGGGCATTCGCCCAATTCGGACTTCATCATGGTATCGCACTCCCATGGAGATCATTGGGACAAGGAAACCATCCGTTCCTTGAGAGGCCCGCGGACGGTCGTCATCGCTCCGAAGAATCCGGCCAATAAGATCGGGGAGGATGTGACGACGATCGTGGCAGGGCAAAAGCTTGCATTCGAGAGATTGAGCGTTCTTGCGATTCCAGCCTATAATCTACGAAAGATCTACCATCGACGGGGGAAGGGAGTCGGATATCTGGTCACGATCGGGGGGAAGACGATCTATCATGCCGGCGACACCGATTTCATCCCTGAGATGACCACCTTGGGGAAGGTCGACGTTGCTTTGCTTCCTATCGGTGGGAGGTTCACCATGGATGTAAATGAAGCGGCAAGCGCCGCAAAGGCGATCTCCCCGAGCTTGCTCATCCCCATGCACAACCTCGACACAGACCCGAAAGAGCTTGTTCCGCTCCTTCAAGGTCACAAGAACATCAGGGTAGAGCCAATGGTGCCGGGACAAGTCATCGAAGTGAAGGACTATTAACTTCGACAGATGTTGCTTCAATGTCCTGGCATTGAGATTGATTGACAATCTTCATATAGAAGAGCAGTATGGTATAGGGTCGTGCACAGGGAAGAGTTGATCGCCCGGGTGCGCGAGATCCTTTCGCGAGCGGGCTTCTATGTCTCAAAGCCGCTGAACATGCGAAGCATTAGCTTCGACATCGTCGCAAGGAGAGACAAGACCCTGATCATCGCCAAGATCCTTTCTAACGTGGACGCGTTCTCCAAGGACAATGCCAACGAGATGAAGACCTTGGCAGAGGCGTTGCAGGCCTCCCCCCTCATGATCGGCGAGCGTTCCAGCTCTGGAGATATGGAGGATGGCATTGTCTATTCCCGCTTCAGCGTCCCGATAATCAACCTCCAGACGCTCAACGATTATCTGTTGGAGGGCGTCCCGCCCTTCATCTGCGCCGCGCCCGGCGGCCTCTACGTCAAGCTGGACAGCGAGGTGCTGAGGAAAGTGCGGGACGAGAAAGGGATATCCCTTGGAAATCTCGCAGAGGTCGCTGGCGTTTCAAGGCGTACGATCCAGATGTACGAGAGCGGCATGGGCGCGATGATCGACGTCGCAATCCGGCTGGAGGACTTCCTCAAGCAGCCCCTGGTGATGCCGGTAGATCCCCTGGAATACCATGCGCACGAGAAGGAGCGCCTCTACCAGCTCAAGACGTCGGACCCGCTTAGCCGTCAGATATTCGAGCGATTGGTCGGCCTGGGATTATCGGTAACGCCGACGAGTAAATGTCCGTTCGAGGCGCTGACCGCCGACTCGAAGATCCTTATCCTGACCGGTGTAATGACAGATGAGAGCAAGATACTGGAAAAGGCAAGGACGGTTTCTGACATATCCAAGGTCACAGAGCGAAAGTCGGTCATCTTCATAGAGAGGATACGCTCCAGGCCGTCGGTCGAAGGCACCGCCCTGGTCGGCATGGACGAGCTCAAAAAACTTGAAGAGACGGAGAGGCTTTTCGACCTGGTCACGGAGCGGAGCGAGTCACATGTCAAGCGTTCGGATTAATGGTGCCGACGTAACGGTCATCGGCGTCCTCAAGGGGCTGGTGAAAGAAGAGGAGAAGGTGGCCAAGGCATTCACCGACCACACACCAGATGCCGTCGCGATATCCACCTCAAAGGAAGAGCTGGCCGCACTGAGGGCGAAAGAGACACATTCCGATTACGAGCTCTCCACACTAGAAGAGGTCTACAAGGTCTACATGGAGCATTTTGGCGCTGTACGTCTGCCGACGCCCGCGTATCTCAAGGCGATTGAGCTTGCTGATGCGGCGCACGTCCCCGTGATACCGATCGACCTGAATGACGAGGAGTTCACCGACCTCTACTGCAAACGGATTCGCGGAGTGGACATGGTCCGGGAATCGTTCTATACCCGATCGATCAGGCGGCGCAAGTATCGGATCGGCTCGGCAGAAGAGTTCGCGCTGGATTGGGATAAAAAGGTCAACCGCGCAAAAGGCTTTAGGCAGCTGGAGGGAGACCGGGAGGCGCACATGGCGCAAACGCTGCGCAACATGGCCTCGAAGCACAAGCGCATCCTCGCTTTCGTCGAATTCGAAAGGTCCGCCGGGATGGAGCGGTCCCTGAAGACGAAGAAGGACGATTGAGGCTCAACGTTAAGTGGCCACATTATAAATAGCCAGACGAGTTTTTCAAGCATATGAGCGGTCCAGCTGGAACGCAGGCATATGGACGGTTCGCCGCGGTTGTGGACCGATTCGTTGTCTGGGTCGAGAAGGATCGCCTGTCGCTTTTCGGCGTTTTCCTCTACGTCATCGCAGTGTCCCTCGTCCGGGATATATCAGAGTACTACCTACTGGACCAGGATTTTGTCAATTCTGTCCACCCCTGGGTGTTCAGCATTGCCCACCATGTGTCCTTCTATGTCGTGGTCTTCATCGGACTGGTCTTCCTGCTCTCAGCCTTCTCTGGCCGAGGGGTTAGAAAGACCATAAATTACGTCTCCGTGTTCTTCTGGATCATCATCCTCCCTCCCTGGCTCGACCATTTCATTGGAGGCCTGAACCAGAACTATGCCTATTTCTCCGTGACAGACTTTCTGAACGCGCTCTTCCACTTCAGTGGCGAGGGCTTCCATATCGGCCAGGGAACGGAAGTGTTGGTGTTCCTCTTCGCCCTGTTCGCCTACTCGATCTGGACGCAGAGGGACCTGCTGGTCACGATGGCCGAGAGATCGAGGACCGTCCTTAAGATAGGCCTATTGATCTTCTTTACTTTCTTGTCGCTCTTTATCATGGCCACGCCGGGGACCTTTCTCCCTGTTGGCTTCGTCGGCGACATTGCTGAATTTCCCTCTTTCATACAGGTGCGCTATTATCAATACCATCTCTTCCTCCTGCTGTATTACCTGCTGGCCGGAACCGTGGTTACCATCGCGCTGTCGAGCTTCGCACTGAGGGAGAAGCTGCGAGACGTAATCAAGAGCATGAGGCCAGCGCAGACGATCTTCTTCGGTGCCATCGTGGCCGCCGGCATCGTGACGGGATGGAAGGAAGCAGCCTC
>PMBU01000017.1 GCA_003153895.1 Methanomassiliicoccaceae archaeon
GTCCCTTATTGTGACCCATTTCCGGTGCACCTGGGCCACGACCTTTCCGTTTATCTCCATAGAATAATCGTGTTCCAGGAAGTTGCCATAAATTCGCATCAGCTCCTTTCCATCCTTCTCGAGCCAAAGCTCCTCCCCGATGAGCTTCATCAGCTTCTTCTTTATGACCCCTAGCTCCACGCCTAAGCTATCCATCATGTTGAACTGATGGCGAATCGTGAGGATCTTTCCCTCTATCTGCATGATCAGTTGACCANNTCAGAGATGTCATAGTGCTCCCTCAAGGACAATATCTTTTTCGTCAATTGCAACTCATTCGCATCGAGGATGCCAGAACCGCTCGAAGGAGTCGGATTCCGATACTGGTCAGATCCACTCATGATTAGACCCAATCGGTTTCATAGCGATAATTCTTTCCTAGGTATTGGTTCCAGACCCCGCAAGAATCTGCGATGGTTACTCTGTTCCATCGATTCTTATCTTGCGCGCTTTCTGTTCATCCTGGACCGGATCGTTCTTATAACCCTGGACCGGGTCCTTCTTCTTATGCCTTGAATGGAATCCCGATATTGCTGTGAAAAGTCCTACTGCAATGATCACAAAGCCGAACAATAATACGATCACGTCCAATGTCGCATCAGGATATGAGACGATTGCCAATCCCAGGACGATGGCAAAGATGCCAGCAACCACCGCGAACCACCTTCCTTTGTGGCCATATACGTGCAATTGGATATCCTCTAACCCAATGAAGGCGGCCGCCAGCTCGAACATTCCCCACAGGATAGCCCAGACGGCAATGAGATAGATGGCCACGACGAGAGTAATATCGGGTAGCAGAAAGGCTAAAAAGCCAACCGCAAGGCTCAGGAAGCCTCTGAGCACAAAGAGCCACTTGTGCGGGCTTCCCTTCGGGGTATGGACCCCGAACAGAATCTCGAAGATCCCGAAGAAGAACATGAACAGCCCGAACAGCTGAATGAGGATCAGGATGGTGATCCCGGTATATGTCAGGAGCAATACGCCCAAGACCACGAGGATGAGGCCAGATATCATTCTCCAGACCCAATTATCTTCCATCATCCACTATCCGCCTTCCTTATCTCTCTTGACGTAACCAAGCGATCGCACCATCGAAGACACATCATAAGAACTTTGCTCAGACCAGTGGCAATGCTTCCGTTCGAGATGAAATTTATTATTTCGTTAATAATCCCATTCTAACAAAGCTACTCGATTATCGATCCCCTGGTTAACGGCGCGTGGCGTGGGTAATAAATAGCGAGCATACGATGAGGCATTTCGTACTCTAAGTGTACTATACACCTTGAGTACTATCATTTCAAGAGGTTGAAATCGAAAATGGACCGTAACGAACGGATCTATGCCATCGCGGACGATATGTTCCAAACCGTACCTGTGCTCCATAGGAGAATAATCAGGCCTGANNAAGCGAGAAGGGCCCATCTCGATGTCCTCCATCGCTCAGGCGCTTTCCTATTCCAAGCAGAACCTGACCAAAATAGCCAATCAATTGGTGAAAGAGGGTTACGTGGAAAGAACCCCAGATCCATCGGACCGCAGAGTGCTGAATCTAGCATTGACCGAGAGTGGCAGATCCTTCATGGCGGAGCGTAGGGAGAGGATGAAGAACAAACTGATGGAGGACCTCTCCCACCTGAATGACGAAGACCTTGAGTACCTTAATGACACGTTCGAAAGGGTCAAAGTGGCCCTGCCCAAGCTTCTAGGCAAAGATATGCCAGATCAGCCCAAGTGACGAACTAACTATACCTGAATGCCTTAAAAGATTGAATCGGAGTCATGTGAATGCTCGCAGTACAAACAGACAAACTAACTTGCCAATTCGGCAAATTCACTGCCGTCGGCGCTCTGGATCTGTCTGTGGAAGGTGGGGAGATCTTCGGCCTGCTTGGTCCCAATGGGGCCGGGAAGACCACCACCATCAAGATGCTCACCACCCTGCTTCCGCCAACTTCCGGTCGTGCGATGGTGAACAATCTGGATGTGGTCAAGCATGCTTCTCAGGTCCGCAGAACGATTGGGTATGTCCCGCAGATGCTCTCGGCCGACGCAAGCCTGACCGGTTACGAGAACCTGCTCATCTTCGGTAAGCTATATGAGGTGCCTCGCAACGAACTAGAATCTAGGGTACGCCAAGCCATAGATAGCATGGGCTTGAGCGAGTTCGGGGATAAGATGGTGCGTACCTATTCTGGCGGGATGATCCGCCGTCTGGAGATCGCTCAATCGACCTTGCACCACCCGAAGGTCCTCTTCCTGGATGAGCCTACCATTGGCCTCGATCCCCTGGCCCGCAGAGCGGTCTGGGAAATGATGACCAAATTGAGAGAGGATTATGGAACGACCCTCTTCCTTACCACCCATCTGATGGACGAAGCGGATGCCCTCTGCGACCACATCGGGATCATGCACAAGAGCAAGTTAGTGGCCGTTGGAAGCCCTAAAGAGCTGAAGGAAAAGACTGGCGCGAACACCCTGGATGATGCGTTCATACATCTTACCGGGAATCTGATCGAAACTGGAGGTAGCTATCGTGACATACAACGAGAACGTCAGACCGCTAGACGCCTCGGTTGATCCCATGACCACAGGCAACGACGGTGCCCTGGCATACCTGCGGAGTTTTATCAGAAAGGCCCTGATCATCACGGAGCTGGAAGCTCGCAAACTAAGACATGATCCCGTAGATCTCCTGACCAGAGCGGTACAACCGGTCCTATGGCTCTTGGTCTTCGGCGAGGTGCTGACACAGGTAAGAGCGATACCCACCGGTAATCTCTCATACCTTGCCTTCATGACCCCCGGGGTCCTGGCCCAGAGCGTCCTGTTCATGTCCATCTTCTATGGCATATCCATCGTATGGGAGCGGGACCTAGGCATAGTCCAAAAGTTCCTGGCAAGCCCGACCCCCCGCACGGCCATCGTGGCCGGGAAGGCGCTCTCCGCCGGTCTGCGTAGCCTATCTCAGGCTTTTATCGTCTTTATTCTCGCTTTTATTCTTGGGGTAGGCGTGATCATCGATCCAGTCAATATAATCCTGGTGATCTTTTTCGTTCTGCTTGCAGCGGCCATTTTCGCAACGCTCTCCCTAATAATCGCATGCATGGTGAAGACCAGGGACCGGTTCATGGGCATAGG
>PMBU01000072.1 GCA_003153895.1 Methanomassiliicoccaceae archaeon
GAGAAGGGGCCTTTAAGCAAGATGAAGAGCGTGATCTCGGAGTTCCTGGCCTCGTTCACGTACGTGCCAACAGCACCGAACTCGTCGATGAGCTCGAGCCTCAGGTCCTCCTTCTTGATTCCCATCACGTCCATTGTCATCTCGCACGCGATGATCTTCCCGCCCAGCTCCTTGAAGTCCGCCATGAGCTTTTCCATGGAGGCCACGTTCGCCTTCGCCATCCTTCCTTTCACCATGCTGCGACCCAGACCAAACATGTTCATCTTGCTTAAAGGCCCCTTCTCCAGCCCTCCTTTCTTCAAGCGGTTGAGGCCCCAGAAAGTGAAGTAGAGAGAGACCTCCATCCCCATCGAGAGGGAGCCGTTGGCGATGATCAATGCGCTGATGACCTTGTCCATTTCCCCGCTATGAACGATGATCGTGGTCTTTCCGGTCATGTCTCACACCTTCTTGATCCGGATGACCCATTCCTTGCCCTGGTCCTTGATATCGAGCAGCTCTTCCCCCAATGCCTCTACGGCCATCGGTATCTCCTTCTTGGAGGAGGGATGCGTGCCGGTCACCTCGATCACGTCCCCCTTCGCAGCCTTCTTGAGGGCCTTTCTGACCTCGACCAATGGAACTGGNNATGATTTGGTAGCGCATGGCTTAATAACTTTCTCAGCTCGGCCGATGGGCATCGGATTTGCAGATGAAAATAAGAAATGGGTTTCTGAAGCATGTAGCTCCGACCCAAAGAATGCTCATTCGAATCGGAGCACATCCGCCGGGGCGACCTTGCTCGCTCCCCTTGCAGCCGGATACACGCTGAGGATCGTGGCAACGAACGAAAGCGCCCCGACAAAGAGTATCGGCCAGATGTCCAATGTCCAGATGAACCCGTTCGGCTCCAGGCTGGTGAGCCATAGCTCGTAGCCGACTACTACGCCGAGGATGGAGCCGATGATGATGCCAAGCAAGGAGATGAAGCCTGATTCGATTGCGAAATTGGCCACGACCATCCTTTTGCGATATCCGATGGCGCGCATCATCCCGATCTCCAGCTTGCGCTCATGGATCGAGCGGATGGTGATTATCGCCAGTCCGGAAATGCCTATGATCAGGCCCATTCCCAGGAATGCCTCGAACAATGAGAGCATGCTGTTGATCAAGCTGGTAATCGTTCGGGCGAGTCCCCGGATGTCGATGGTCTGCAACCCGTTGGCAAGGAACGTCTTCTCCAATAAGATGGATTGAGCAGTCGGATCAAGATCGTCTCGGAATTGAACCAAGAGCACGCTGGCCCCCCTGGCGCCGAAGTTAGACCTCACCGATTGCTCTTCCATGAAGATCCCTTGGAAGGCGCTCTGTTTCATGATGCCGACGATGGTGACATTGTACACCGGTCCGAGCGGGCTCTGCATCGGGAAGGTCTCACCGATCGTCGCCTCGAACCCTGACGTAGTACCAGGTGGCCCCATGCCCCCTCCGAAGCCAGATTGAGGCGCCACACTGCCGTCTGCGATCGCCAGGGAGCTGTTCGCCTGTACTGCACGCCAGACATCGTTCTCGTTGGCATAGTGGCTATGATCATAATCTGCCAGGGGGTAGTTGCCTTGGGTGTAGAGACTGGTATTGAAGCCCATCACATTGTAAATGACAGTAGAATGACTGACATTCTGAGTGATAGGATCGACAGTAGTTGTAGTCACAAAAGCCCGGGAGACTGGAAGTGGTATCAGGTGAGTTACGTTGGCCCCCTGCAACAAGGATCCTGTATGATTGAGGTCCTGCCAAGGGTCAGTCATTATCGGAGAGGAGGAATACGCGATCACATCGAAGCCGCCAGAAGTCTCCGCGACCATCCTGTCGATATTGGTCCCCATCAGGCCAGCGACCACCGTCAGAGTGGTCATGGTGAATATCACCAGGCCGAAGATGAAGATGCTCAAGGCTGTCCGGAACTTCGCCTTCAATGGATAGGAGATCGAGGTCTTCAGGACTGCCCGATACTCCTTCCTGACCCGGAAGACCTTGGTGATGACATGGATGAGAGAGTCGGAGTTGAACATGACGATCAACAGCGCCGAGACCACGATGAACAGTCCCGCGACGACGAATCCCTCAATCTCGGATTGGTAAGGGAAGATCTTCAGTCCATATGGCAATGGCAGCCAGACGATGAGCGTCAATATGCCGGCTAGGTTCCAGGCCAGCCTCTCGCTCACGATCCTGCGCGCCAGCAGCCCGATGGATAGGGTCATGAAGGAAAGCCCGGAGCTGGCTAGGGCGAGGTTCTCGACCGAAATGCCCACGATCATCAGTGCCGCGCCGCCGATTAAGGAGACCACACCAAGGCGGAAGGTGCGCGCGTCGCTCCTCGCCACAGGCGGTTCGGGTATGTTCCTGATGGCCCGCACGATGTTCAGCAGCGATATCCTTCTCGTGGTCAGATAGACCGTCAGCAAGGTCAATGAGAACCCGGCAAGATATCCGAGGACGATCGATAAAGGTGTGAACGTGAAGTAGGCGACAAGGTTGAACGAGAATTCCCCGAATTGTAATATCCCGCTCATCGCCCAGGCGATGAGGTATGCCAGGACTACCCCCAATGCCGATCCGATGGCAGCGGCAAGGGCGGCGAAGATCGTTCCCTCATAGGTCATTAGTCGACGCAGCTGGGACCGCCTCATGCCGATCGCTCGGGCAACGCCGTTCTCACCCTTGCGCTCCTCGCCGAGGAGGGTGAAGATATTGACAACCAGAACGACGCCTGCGATGATCGAGAATGACCCGAAAACGAAGAACATGCTGCTGAACATCTGCGATGTGCTCTTGGCGTCGCTTATCGCCTCGCGCTTGTCATTCTGGATCTTGAGCTCATGCATGGTTGTCGAAGAGCTCAGAATTGAATTGATGCTGTGAGCGACTTGGTCGGCATACTGCAATCCGCTATCGCCGGCACCGACCAATGAAACGAATATGAAGTTGCTTTGTCCGATATGTTGGGTGAGGAATTTCGCGGTAGAGATGTTCATTATGACCAGGTTGGTCGCGCCGAATGCCCCCAGTCCTTTCTCCTGAACGATTTTAGACAATGTGGCAGCCACTACTTGACTCTGCCCTTCGAACAAGAGAATCGAGTCCCCTTGGTGCGCATCAATGTCCTTTGCCGCCCGTTCGTTCAGATAGATCTCGTTGACGCCCGGTGCGACCAGGATCTCCTTCCCTTCCAGATCATAGAAGTGGCCGAAGCCTTGGACCAGGGAATCGTTCAATCCTAGCAAAGTGAAAGAGGGGTTTGACAAGCCACTGGCATTATCCTGGATGGCGACGGTGTCCCTCAGCAACGCGCTGGAAGCTTCCACGTGCGGTATGCTACCGATCTGCTGTGCCAGTGGATCGATGTAGCTATCGTTGAAGTACTGGTAACCATTGAATACCGCGCCGACGCTGAAGTCGACCTCGCCCAGAGAGTTTGTGGCCTGCTTCACGATCATATTGTCCATGGTGTCCCCGACGACCAAGGAGGTCGAGATGATCGCGGTGCCGACCATCAAACCTCCGAGTATCAAAGCCGTGGTCCATTTCCTTCGGATGATATTCCTGGCGGCCATGGTCAGCAGTATGCGGTTATTCCTCGCGTCAAGCATGACCAAGGCGATGGCGACGATGATCACCACCAGCAGGGCGATGAACAGGGGCAGGAATAGGAATGAAAGAGCTACGATGAGCCCAACGAGGGCCAATATGCCTATGACTGAGAGCCGATTCACCGGCTCACCCCATGCTGCGGATCTCTTTGACTATCTGATGGATGCTTCCATTATCATCCACGATCAGACCGTCCCTCATGTGGATAATCCGATCGCACACTGCCCCGACCTCGGGGTCGTGGGTGACAATCATGAAAGTCTCGCCGTTCTCCTTGTTGAGCTTGCGCATCAGACCGACCACTTCATCCGCTGTCTTCTTATCCAGATTGCCGGTCGGCTCGTCTGCCCAGATGATAGCCGGGTTGTTAATCAAGGCCCGAGCGATCGTGACACGTTGCCTTTCCCCTCCCGAGAGCGAGGCTGGTCGCATCTTGGCCCTTTCCTGGAGCCCGACCGCTGCCAGCATGTCAAGGGCCCTTTTCTTTGTTCCGTTGATCCTCTCGTTGCTCAACAACAGTGGAAGCTCGACGTTCTCCTCGGCGGTGAGAACGGGGAGCAAGTTGAAGAATTGGAAGACGAAGCCCATGCGTTTCGCCCGGAAAATCGTCTTGGAATCGTCGTCCATGGTAGTTATGTCCTTGCCTTCTACGAACACTTGCCCAGAAGTAACATCATCGATACCTGAGATACAATTTAACAAAGTGGTCTTACCACATCCTGAGGGGCCCATTACAGCCACCATTTCCCCCTCATCGACCGAGATGGAGACATTCTTCAATGCCTCAACCTTCAGCTCTCCGGTTACATATGTCTTGTTAACGTTCCTCGTTTCGATGATGGGCAAATTCGGTACCTCGGTAATTGTTGAGGCTTCCCAATTTTGTGGCACTATTTGAACGTTGGCACCATTCAGACAAATCTGCGAATGCTCCATCCAGGCTCGAAGAAGGCCTTCGACGTTTTCTGAACCCAGTCCAAGACCGCAAAGCTGGGTCCGTTATCAATATATAAGCCACAATCGTTAACGGCTGCTCAAACGCTATTATCCAGATGTTTGGAAAGATCTGTGGTGGAGAAATGGATAGTGCCAGATATATCGGAGGATTACTATGGGCAAAATGAATGGAAAAGACAGGATCATCAGCGCTATAAACAAGGAGAGGATGGATCGCGTGCCGATCGGACCGCCGGACCCCCTGCCCAATGTCGAAGTATGGAGAACGTTTCAGGATTGAGGATCCCCTAGAACCATTTCTCCAAATCTCTTCATTCTCTTTCTACAAGTATCTTCGTTAACAGCTATTAAGTACCGGATGGTGACTTAAAAAATAGCAGGTGCAACAATGCCAACTTTCAAGTGCAAGGATATCGGCATGGACTGTCCGTTTGAGACCAGCGCAAAAACAGAAGACGAACTGATGATGAAGATCGCGGAACATGCGTCCAAGGCCCATGATATAAAGACCGTCCCGCCTGAGCTCATGGCTAAGATCAAGAAGGCTATAAAGAAGTAGATAAGAAGACCGCGATNNACGATCTCAAACCCCTTATCCAAATCTGGAGATTCGATTCCTAGTCCCCTTTCCAATCGGCCATTTGGCCACCAAGTCGCAAGAGTAGCACGAATGAACTCTTTTATATTACCGGCTTTCTTAATCGATTCGGTGAGCATGATGCCAGAAGTGAACGAATTGATCGATGGAGTGTTCTGGGTAGGGGTGAGGGATTGGGATAGGCGCCTTTTTGATGCTCTAATCCCATTGCCATATGGAACCACATACAACGCTTATGTTGTCGTAGGCGACAAGAAGACCGCCCTCATCGACACCGTCAACCCAGGCTTCGAAGGAGAGCTGAAAGCGAAGCTTGACGTCCTGGGTGGAATAGAGAAACTTGACTATCTCGTAATGAACCATGCCGAACCGGACCACGCCGGGGCGATACCTTTCGTGCTCAAGGAGAACGAAAAGCTCAAGCTAGTGCTCACTGAGAAAGGAGCGAAATTGGCTAATGTGCTCTATCAGGTGCCCGACGACCGAATGATGATAGTCAAGCAGGACGACCAGATAGAGCTTGGCGGGAAGACCCTGAAATTCATCGAGGCCCCGTTCCTGCATTGGCCAGAGACGATGTTTACCTACTTGGTCGAAGACAAGGTCCTGTTCCCTTGCGATTTCTTCGGAGCCCATAGCGCCGGAGGCGTTTTCGCGGAGGACGTCCAAGACTTGCTAACTTTCGCCAAGAAATACTATGGTGAGATCATGATTCCATTCACCAAGTCCGCCAAGCAGGGAATGGCGAAGCTTGAAGGTCTCGAGATCAGCATGATCGCACCCTCTCATGGTCCGATATATAGCGACCCCGAGCCGATAATCATGGCCTATTTGGATTGGACCAGCGGCGAGACCAAGGAGAAGGTCACGGTCTGCTATGTTACCATGTGGCAATCGACCAAGATGCTGGTCGACAAGATGGTCGAGACCTTATTGGAGGAGGGG
>PMBU01000025.1 GCA_003153895.1 Methanomassiliicoccaceae archaeon
CGATAAGGAGGTCCACGAGGGGTTCTTCCGCGATGTGGTAATTATCGAAACAGAGCAACGTTTCTCGATCGACCAGCCCCATCCAATCGCTGCACTCTAATCTCTTGGCGAACTGGTCCAATGAATCCATGACGCTCTTTGCTGAACCGTCGGTCTCAAGATCGAACCAGAAAAGGGGGCCTTTCCACAAATCCAACGCGGTATGCTTCAATAGCGACGACGAACCGTAGCCATATGAAGCAACTATCACCAGGAGCGTCGATGGGGAGCTGAGGAACATCTGCGCCTGTTCGATCTGGCGTTCCCTCTCTAATTGCTCCACTCCTTCGATCTTCGCATTAGTTTGGACGAACCTTTCCCCCGGAGCCTTGAGGACCTTCCCTTCTTGAACGGCATCGATAAGGGCGAGCCCCCCTAGCTCGGGGTATTGCTTGAGTGCATCCCGAACCTTCGTTTTCTTCTTTGAGCCGGAGGCCTCGATGAGCTCTAGGCTCTCGTCTCCGAAGCTTCGTAAGATGTCCATCGCCTTCGCGAATCCGGTCTCGGTCAGGGCATAGTAGGTCAACTTGCGATCCCGCCCACTCACATGCCCTTTCTTGGATTCGACCTGACCATCATCTAGCAGTGGTTTCAAGACCCTTGTGATATGCGTCCGATTCATGCCCAATGCGGCCGAGACGCCCTCTTGTGTCATCTGCTGTGAAGGCCGGTCGGGCAGGCGATGGCCTCGCGCATCCAGCAGGTGGAGCAGGACCCTATCCCGAGGAACGATTGGAAGCATCCATTGCACCCAGCACCCTGTTGACCATATCTACTTTTCTGACACAAACTCAGACGAGCAATGCTAACGGTCTTGGAAAAGGTCGCGATCCGCTAAGGAAAACAAGGGGGTAATTCAAGTATGCCAGATATCCATAGATAGCTAGTTTCAAACCAGGTAATTACCACCTAATTCTTATATAATGAGGTAGTGGTAACTAAGAACAAGCTGAGCGCAGCCTACCCATTGAAGGAGGACCCTCATGAGCAATATCAAAAGAAAAGCTAGGTGGAACAAGCACGGTGTTTCGGAGATCATCGGAAACATCCTCATCCTCGGTATCACAGTCACGTTATTCTCGAGCATAATGTGGTTCGTGACCGCGATGCCGGCACCGCAGGAGCACGCTTATGCGGACATGACCTCCACGATTAACAGTGGTTACTCCCCCATTACTGGTGGTTGGGCCGACATAACAGTGACGCATAAAGGTGGCCAAGAGTTGAAGAATGAGGCTACCGGGATCTACATCTGGATCAACGACACGACTTTATTGCGGTACAAAATAAATAGCAGTTCTCCAAGCATCGGCAATTCATGGACAGCCGGTGAAGTTTGGAAGGTCCGACTCACTTCTGCGGTCTTCCCAGTTGGCAAAGACCCAAGCAAGGCGAAAGTCTCTCTGATGGTCAGTGATACCGTCAAGAATTCAGAAGTTTACACTGTCACACTCTCAGGTGGGGATTCAAATACCAACCCGTCTCCACCGATCATCGGTGCAAGAGGCACCACTCCATCTCCAACGTATGTCGGAGATTCATTCTATTATTATGCATCCGTGATGGATCCTAACAATGACCTGAACAAGAACAGCGTCTATCTCGATGCATCATCAATAAATCCAAGCTGGATATCGCTGAAGATGACAGACTCCAACAATGATGGGGTCTTCACCGTCGCTAGCCCGCTCACAGCCGATGCGAGCTGGAATGGAAAAATTGTCATAGTCAATGCAACCGATGTGGGTGGTCGAGCCGCCATCGGAAGGATCACAGTAAGTATTCTCTATAAGAACGGTGGAGGTGGTAACCAATACATTGGTCCATTCATCAACTACAGCTCGTACTTCGTGAACGGTACCTATCCACCAGATTCGACCGGTGGTGAATCTGGAGGGTCTGGAGGAGTAGCTGGGACCACTTTCTACTATATCCGCCACCTCCCTGACATGGTTATCACACGCAACTTCGCCGTTGGCGACCAAGTGATGATAGAGGTCTATAGTGACTCCCTGGCGAATCTGGCATTGGAGAACGATTTCTTCCTTTACCACCCATTGACAGGCAACCCACTCACACCGCCAACTTCTACTGATGCGTTCAAATATGGAGGCATCTACGGTACCTTCCATAGGTATATCTTCAATTTCACGGTACCATCGGTAGGCTTGATCTATCCTATCCAAATGAAACTAAAGGATAATACTGGCACCGTAACGAATATCGTTGACCAGATCAATGTTGGAGGTGCGAATTATCCAGCACTTGTCACCTACAAGCTTAACCCGGTCTCTGGCAACTATATTGCTTGCAAGGACTTCAATCACACTGACCGAGTGTACATCAAGATGGTGACTAAGGACGTTGACCCCGCGTTGACCACTGTGACAGTCGGAACGATGGAGATAAGCGATTATACTGGGCGCTATATCATTAAGGCGACGCCTCCAACCCCGTCAGCTTATCCAGCTGCACCGAATTATGTCGCACCGATGAGCTCGGTATATAAGACCGGGCCAGTCAGCTCAACCCGACTAGCCGATAACAATCAGGCTTCGACGACCAAGTATACGGTTTATCTCGATCTGAAGGATGCCTACCAAGGGTGGTGGCTGCCCAGGACCAACGCTTACACCATGAGGTTGTCCTTGATATCTGATACCGGACCGACAACTGGTGAAATCTATTATAGCCAGACTCTCCAAATCAACATCACGGCTCCTCTCACGACCACTGATATTGTCGCGAGCATTGGCTCAGGAAGCTATACCTGGAGCTCCACTGGTGCCAGTTGGACCAACAATAAGATCGCTTGGTTCAGTAACGCTGAGGGAAATGGTCAATGGAAGAAGACGACCATTGCCGACCCCACCTACGCCGGTCCGTTGGCGATGATCCTTTCGGACATCAATAACGATGGATACAACGATCTTGTCGTCGGCTATCAGGATCCATCAGTTTCCATTGCGGTCTACTATAACCAAAAAGCTGACGGCTCAACATGGTCAGAAACCCCAACGCTGATTTGCCCGGCGTTCGATGCATACCGCCCTGGACAGTCTGCCGATGCTGCAGGTAGCAGTGATAGGGCCTTACCTAACGAGGATGTCTCGGTCTATTCAGGGCAGCAAGACCATTTCGTCACAAGTAACGGTGGGAACTCCTATGTTTGCCAGAACGAGCTCGTATTGTCCATGGCCGCCGGCGATTTCGACAGCGACGGCGACCAGGATATTGTGGCGAGCTTCACGCACGTTGTCACGTATTCCAACGCTAACAGCCAAGGAAGCGCAAGCTGGGACAATAGTCGCCCCATGTTCTTCAACCGTGGAATCTACGTATTCTGGAATGAAGGCTCATGGATCAAACAGCAGCTCTACGGTACCAATACCTATACCAATGCAGATACCAACCCTGCATGCAGCAGCGTTGCAACGGCCGACTTCAATCAAGATGGGTACCCAGACATAGTTGGAGTTTATGAAGACGGCAGCACCAGGGTTTGGCTCAATCGGTTCATGGAGTCAACCGGTGACAAAAGGGCAGGGGCATTCGGAACTGCTGCCTCGCTCGTTACCCTGGCTCCAACGGTTGCAGGCACGAACCCATGGCGCTGGGATATTCTGAGCCAAAACAACTGGCCGGACAACTATGCGATGGCTAAGGTAGTGGCCGATCAAATCGGATACGGCAACTATCCAGATATCGTGAGGACGAGCACAGCTTCGAATACAGTCTCTGTGTTCTATACTACTCCTACGAGCGCATCGCAGAACCTATACAATCCCTTTAACCAGAATGGACTAGCGACCGTACAAGGAACAATGGGTAATCTAGCCTCCAACGATTCCAAATGGGAGAATCTTACCGAAGCCTACTTGAATTACCCGCTGGACACCGAAATCCCAATAGCGAAGGGCATTTCAGATGATACTGGGCAGGCGCTAGCCAGCCTGGCATCGAGCGACGGGTCAACCTATCAGATAAATCCGACAAAAACGATGTATCTCACTGCCTTCGGCACCAATGCAAGCTATGCTGGCAAGATAGTCGCATCGGCATGGCTCACGGCCAAATATAGTGCCGACTCGAATTATGATGGAACCAACAGCATTAAGATAAGCACCAATGAAGGTGCTACCACGACCACCACAAACATCACTCCGCACAGCAATGACCTCAACAAGGTCGTTTGGTACAACCTACTGGCGAACGGCGTCAACACGTATAGCATGTTATCCAGTCTGGACGTCTCCTTCTTGAGCAATGCCGTTGTTGGTCATGGATCTGTCCGCGTAGACTATCTATATCTTCAAGTGGCATTCGTCCAGACCAGAGCAGTGGATTGGACCTGGCAACTGAACAACACCATAACCTCTCCGTTGCACGAACTGACAGTGGTAGGCAAGTTATCTACCGCGAGCGAAACATTCCAGCTTATGTACTCGCCAGATAACACCAATTGGTTCAACCTGACCCAGATAAATTCAGCCAATCAGAAGACCTGGGTGTTCGAGCTGGATCACACTACAAACTCAGTATATTTCCTCCGAGTGGTGGATCTGAATCGAGGACCGGCGGAACAGCCAACGGGAGATATGCAAAATAATACGATCTGCTTCAACTGGATTCAGTTGCGTAACTTCATGCCTCAGGTTACCTGGCTTACATCGGACAAGGTGGACATCGCTCCGATTTCTGGTCTTGGATCTGGAACTTCCGAGGAAAGGGTCACTGCTATAGCGGTTGGCGACCTTGGCAAGATCACAGGGGACCACAAGGCAGATGGTTGGCCCGATATCGTGGTAGGCACGAGCAAGGTCGGTGGTGGCGATGAGACCCACTCCATTTACATATTGGCTCAGACAGGCGAGAAGAGCTTCACCTCAGTCCCTCTGACGACGCATAACCTGGCGGTAACCGTAACGGACAACTCCCTCTACGACATAGCGAATATCAACCTGGGAGACCTGAACGGTGATGGCAACCTGGACATAGTGTTCACGGTGGGATTCTCGCCCGGGCAAAGCACATCGACCCCGGCAGCGACGCTATGGATGATCGAGAACGAGCCGTTGCCAGGCGCTTGGCAGTTCACCGATCAGCCGGTCAATGTGCTAGGTGCTAACCAGGCGGCAATAAACGCGATCACCGGGAACATCGACCTGACCATCTTCATGCCATTCCTTGGCGTGCTGGGTGTGCTGGTGGCGGAAGCGATCACNNATCGTTTCTGGGGCGGGACCGGCAGGCTCATTCTTCGCACTCAATTGTGCAAGAAATGGCTTGGACGTCCTATTGCTGGAGAAGGACCAGCTGGGCCGGAAGAAGTGCTGCGCCGGAGGCCTGCTCAAGCGTTCGCTGCGCGTCATGGACGGATCGAGAATACCGGAATCGCTGATCGAAAGAGAGCTAACTGGCTTCTCGTTCGTCGTGAACGGCGACCGTTTTCCTTTCCGACTGCAGCGCCCATTGGGCATCATGGTTCGCCGAGAAGCGTTCGATCTCTATCTGGTGAAGAGCGCGGAAAAGGCAGGGGCTCATGTCACCGATGAAGTGAAGGTTATGAGCGCGAAGGAGAGCACCGACCGCATCCTGGTGAGGACTTCGCAAGGTGAGGCAGAGGCGAAGTACCTGGTTATCGCCGAGGGAGCCAGCAGTTTGCTGAGCAACGACCTCATGGGCAAACATCCCGCCCATTGGTCGGCGATGGGCTCTGCCATTGAGGTCGCAACTAAGGCAAAGCCAGAGCCCTCCATGGACATTCACCTCCTGAGCCTGGACCGAAGGGTCTTGAAAGCTGGACCATCCTTCCCGCTAACCGGAGCGGTCTTCCCGCTTCGGAATTCGGTCATCCTATCGGCGGTGGGGAAGTCCATTCCAGCTGCCGAGATGCGGACCGGTCTGCAGAGAATGATCGATCAATTGCCCGATTCTTCGGCTAGCGAGACGGTCTGCAAAGCATGCTTCCATCCATTGCCTATCGTGCCTCGGAGACGGCTGAGATCCGCCCGGGCGATCGTGATTGGTGACGCAGCGGGATTGGTGAGTCCCTTCTCCGGCGAGGGGCTCTCCTCGGCGCTGATGAGCGCATCCCTCGGCTCCCAGGCTGTCGTGCGGGCCTGCGAGAATGACGACAAGGCCGAATTGAAACGATACGAAGTCGAGGTCCGCAATAAGATAGTCCCCCGATTGACAGCGGCTAGCCTAGTCGGCCCTTGGCTGCATTGGGTGGTGAGGCACTTCGGCCATGAACGGTTGATGAGGAACTTCGGTCGGCAGGAAAGACTGGTCGACGCCTGTGCGGGCTTCTCGGGCGGCGAGCTGTCACTGAGCGATTATGCGTGGCGCGCACTCCCGTTCCTACCTTTCATGCTCCGGTCAGTAAAGAACGAGAATTGAGAGGCAAGGCGAAACATTTTCCACCTGGCAGGAGATAGAGCGATCAGTGTACGACGTGATCGTTTCCGGCGCCGGCCCTGCGGGCAGCGTCGCTGCCTATCATTGCGCGAAGCTGGGGCTGAGCACGCTCCTTTTGGAACGGGGCGACATTCCGCGGCCGAAGTGCTGCGCGGGGGGAATGCTCCTGCGAGCTCTTTCCTGCCTTCCCTTCGACCTACCTCCAGATGTTGTTCAGAAGGAGATCAAGGGCTTCGTCATGCAGATCGGAGACTATCGTAGGGAATTCGATTTCCAGGAGAGCGTCGGCGTGGTGGTAAAGCGCGAAATGCTCGATTCCTTTCTCGCAAGGCAGGCTGAGAAGGAGGGTGCCACCATGTGGACTTCCTCCGGCGTGAGCGAGGTCGTCGAGTCAGACAACACCGTTCAGGTCACAACTAGTCAGGGCGTGGTCGAAGGAAGAACGATGATAGTGGCCGAGGGTGCCACCAGCCGCTCTGCCAGGCAGCTGTTCGGTGATTACCCGAAAGAGCAATTGGCGATGGGAATGGCAACGAACGTCTCATTCGCCTCAGATGTCGGCAACGCGATCGAGATCCATCTGATCGGGACTCCGACAGCGCATTTCCGCTTCCGGACTGGTTTCCCTTTGAACGGCTGGATGTTCCCTCATGTCCGCGGTGCGAACATTGGTGCGGTCGGTCTCGGCGCAACGAAACAGCAGTTACTTGATGCGGTAGAGACGATCAAAAGGCTGGTCGTGGCAAGGCACGGGTCGATTCTATCTTCGGATGGGATCAGCGCCCACCCCATTCCCATTGCGCCCCGAAAGGTGCTCCATAGCCAGAGGGCTTTGGCCGTGGGCGACGCAGCTGGACTGGCAAATCCGATAACTGGTGAGGGGATGACCTATGCGTTCACCAGCGGAAGGCTCGCTGCCACCGCAGTCAAGGCGGCAGTGGAGCATGGCAATGCACCGGCCGCTTTTCGTGAATACGAGGCGCGATGCAGGGACGCGATGATCAGGGACCTGCGCGCGGCGGCGTTGCTCTCTCCCGTGCTCCATCGGCTCGTGGGCGTGGTCGATACCCGCAAGTTCCTGGAGAACTTCCACCAGGAGGATGAGCTGGTCAAGGCATGCCTGGAAATTGCCCAGGGGCGGGCGAAATGGCAGTTGCTCGCCAGGCTCGCGATCCCACGCTTCCCACGGCTCTTCTTCTCGTCCCTCAGGTGAGGTTCAGCAATCCCAGGTAACGCACTGCGGCATAGGCGAGGCCGACCAGGGCGACTACGAGGACGGGCTTCGAGCTTCCTTTCCTTAGGAATACGATCGAAGCGACAACTGCAAGGACGGGGAAGGCCAACAGATCGAATGACCGGTCGAAAAGGAAGAGCGGCATTAGGCCACCAACCAGGACCAAGATGGCTATCGTTCTCTTTCCCCTCTCGAGGCCAAGCAAGGTGTAGACGGTCCTAACGCCAGCCTTCACATCCTCCTCATAACCGTCGATGTCTGTTACCATCGAGCCGATCACCAGACCAAGGAACATGAAGGCCCCGATGAGCAATCCATTGGGATCCAGCTGAGGGAATGTGACGTCACCGGTGAGAAATGGGACCGGTCCGCTGACAACGCTGAAAGGCGTGAGATACCCGTACATGAACGCCAGGAACGTTCCCAGGCCGATCAGCAATGGTGAGAGCAGATGCTCCTTGAAGCGGATCGGCTTGAGGGAGTAGGCGGCGCCCATGAGTATTATCGCCAGGATGATGATCGTTTGCTCCAAGGAGAGCAGAAGGCTGATGGCGACTGCGACGAAGATAAGGATGGCAGACATGTTCCACAGCAACGATGGCGCGACTAGCCCGGATGCCAGTGAGCGCCCACTCCGGTTGGGGAGGTCGGAATCCTTGTCGCTGAGGTCGTTCCAGATGGTGCTCACCTGCCAGGCCACGACCGCGGCGACGATGGCAGGCCCGGCGAAGCAGAGGTTGACCCAATAGGGCCGCTCCAGGATCTTCGAGACCAGGTCGAGTGAGGCTGCTTCCTTCCATCCCGTCAC
>PMBU01000085.1 GCA_003153895.1 Methanomassiliicoccaceae archaeon
AGCCAGGCGACCGCCAAGGTCATCCGGTTGTTCAGGGTCTGCAATTGATTGTTGTAGAGCGATTGCAGGACCTCCAGTCCGGAAGCTAGGACCTCAGATGTGTGCTCGGCGGTGCTGATCTGGCGATTGACGTCGTCGGCCAGCAAGCCGATCTTGACCAGCACCTTGTTGTTGTCCGAGATGACGTCCGCGTCCCCGTGCCGCAGCGAGTTGAGCACGTCCAAGGTGCGCCACAGCGCGTTCAGATAGGAGATGAGGGAATGCTTCATCCCATAGATGTGCGTGCCAAGCTGATCTCTGGGGGAAATCGGATCGGCGAGCTGCTTGCTCAACCAGTCCGCCTGTTCCTCTATCTCCCTCAGTTGCTCGAAGTTACGGTTGTTGTTCTCATCGAGGATGCGGATGAGCATGTTGGTGAGCTTGTCATCCATGGGCATGCTCTCGGGGAACTTCCGCATGTAGGTATCTGCATAACGGGACAACTGGACGACCCTGGTCACCTTCTCGCTATGCATGGATAATATCAGGTTGCGCCTGACCAGGATGATCAGATCATAAGAGATGACCTCCATACCAATTATCTTGACGGCAGGAACCTTGAGGCCAAGCTCGATCTCCCTATCCTCGTAATTTGAATGGTAGTTCTTTAGCAACGCAGGCACCAGAGAGTCACTGAAGCCTAGCTTCGCCGAAACGTCAGTGCCATCCTTCTCGAGGTCGGTCAAGGAGAAATTGATCCAGGCGAAGGTGGAGCTTTGCAGGACGGGTAGGAAGTCGCTGGGGCTATCGCCGATCAGCTTGATCGGCTTGCCTCCCTGGGGGAGCGCGACGCAGATGCCCCGACGCTTTACGGCTGCTCCAGACGCCGCCGCTCCGTTCTGGCCTGCTGAGACAGCGTCCTTCGGTTCCAGGGCCGCATCGATCTTCTCATTTCCTTCCACTACCGCACCCTCCTTGAACGGCGATTAGCTAAGACCCGGTATGCCACAGGCCACTTAATACTTCGCTCTTTGTCCATTGTGACCCTTCATCAAAGAAAGAGGAACGTAAACCATTAATATGGGTGCGGCCCAGATATCATTTGACATGTTTGAAGGACATCATGGTCGCCCGTATCTTGAGATATTGGCGGGTCTAGTGGGTATGGTCGTCTTCGCCGTATTCTGGTCCGCAGCGATAGCGGTGGACGGCCATTGGGTCTTCGGGGTGAACACGCTCAGCGATCTGGGCGCAGATAGGCCGGGAAGGCTTTGGTTCAACTCAGGCGTCATCATCGCCGGGGCGATGCTGGTAATCTATTCCTTCGGCTTGCATCACGTTTTGGGGAAGGGGCAGTTGTCGAGCGGCGGTTGCCTGCTGCTCTTCCTGTCCGCCCTGGCATTGATAGGCATCGGGATCTTCCCCGAGACGTCCGGTATCGCTCACACATATTTCAGCTGGGGGTTCTTCTTCCTAGCTATGATAGGATTGCTCGTTCTCACCCGACCGATATTGAGGAGCGTGGCCTTCGGACAGGTTGCGAAGGCCATGACTATCATCATACCTCTGGGTTCCATAGCAATTCTTCTGGTGGTCATGAGCATCCCCTTCGCCGAAGCGATAGCGGTCATCTTGCTCATGATATGGGGTGCGGTTACATCCATCAACCTGCTGATGAGCGTGAGGCTCGGGATAGCCAGAGGCACCTGAACGCTCGTCGGTCGGCAGAATCATTTCGGGCGATAGCGATATGCGATGTTGCAGCTGCCTTCCCGGCTTACCATGCATGGCCCCATCGGCCTCTTCGGGCTACAACCCTTGCCGAAGGCCGGGCATTCCTCAGAATTTATCATTCCGCGGAGAACCTCGCCGCAGCGGCATCCCTTGTTCTCTTCCCTCACCTCTGGAGCCTTTGCCAGGATATCCTCATGCACCAGCCGGGCGTTCATGCGGTCGAACTCCGGTCTCAGCTCCAAGGCACTCTTGGGTATCACCGGGAAGCCTCGCCAGTTGCGGTCGACCGGAACGAACACCTTCTCCAGCATCTCCATCGCCCTCGGGTTCCCCTCCGGCTTGACGACACGGGAATACTCGTTCTCGAGCTCGTGCCTTCCCTCCGCGATCTGCCGGACCATCATCAGCACTGAAACGAGGAGATCAAGCGGCTCGAAGCCAGCGACGACCTGAGGGATCTTTCGATCGATGGAGAAGCGGCGGAACGGCTCGAGCCCGATGATCGTCGCCACGTGCCCCGGTTGGATGAGCCCGTCGATCCTTACCTCGCCCAGACTGAACAACGCGTCCAGGGCAGGCGGCAAGATCCGATGGCAACTGAGTATCGCAAGATTGTCCGGGAGGCCATTGAGCACAGCCGACGCGGTCGTCGGGCTGGTGGTCTCGAACCCGATGGCCATGAAGACCGCCTTCTTGACGCTCGGTGCGACCCGCAGGGCATCATCGACGGAATAGACAACTCGGACGTCAGCACCTTCCGCCTTCACGTCGGCGAGGGAACCGATCGGCGTCGGGACGAGCATCATGTCGCCGAAGACAGTTATCGTCACCCCGGCCTTGGCCAGGGTGATCGCTTCAACCACCTCTTTGGTAGTCGTGACGCACACCGGGCATCCTGGGCCCTGGCGGATCTCTACCCCAGCATCGGCTAGCATCTCCTGTATGCCGAATCTGACCAACGTATCTTGATGCGTCCCGCAGACGTGCATGAACCTTGCTTTGATGCCCAGGTCCGCGATCGACTTGATCACTCGCTTTGCCGTATCCTCGTCCCGGAAGCGGAACATCAGTTCTCCACCACCTGCAGCGAACGGACCGCCGCACTCTTGCCCTT
>PMBU01000147.1 GCA_003153895.1 Methanomassiliicoccaceae archaeon
AGTATCTCGCACTTCGCCCGATAGTAGGTATTGACGCTCAATCTCGAGTAATCATCGCTGCCGGCCTTGGCGGCCATGCGTTCCGCGAACTCCTTCTGGACCATGATGATGCCGCGCTTGAACGGATGATCAAGCAGCTTGAAGATCAAGGGCGAGGAGATGCTGTACGGCAGATTGGAGATGAAGCGGTCGAACTTCGGCCATTCGAGCTCAAGGGCATCCCCTTCGATGAGGTCGATCTCGCTGCCGAAACGTTCCTTCAGGTAGGCGATCATGCCCTTGTCGAGCTCGATGCATTCGACCTTCGACGCTTTGGAGGTCAGAAGTTGAGTTAGAACGCCCAGCCCTGGCCCGATCTCCATGACGACATCGGAAGGCTCGATGCCGAGAAACTCGACCTCGCGCTCCGCCACTCTATCGTCGACTAAAAAGTTCTGCCCCTTCGCCTTCGTGGGAGAGATGCCATACTGTCCGAGGATGAGCTTGATCTCGCTAGGGTTCATGCTCAGCGAGCCACGAAGATGTGGTATTTCTGGCCCGGGTCGGAGAGCTCGATCTCGATGCGCTTGGCAACGACCTTCTCCGGATGCTTGAACGACGTCACTCGAGTTGCGATGTCCTGGAAGCTCTTGAACGGCCCCTTCTTCCGCTCCTCGATGATGGCCCACATGGTCTTCTTGCCCAGTCCGGGGAGAAGCTCGAGCATGTGGAACCTTGTCGTTATCGCCTGCGCCTCGTTGTAGAACAGCACGAAGCGCGTCTCGTTCTCCTTCGTCACGTCGACCACGACGAACGGAAGTTCGGAGTGCGCCGCGGCGGTCAGCTCCTCGTACGATACACGCCTCTTGACGTGGGCGACCTTGTCACGCAGGTTCGGCTCCTTGCCGATGTACACTCGCTCGCCGATGCCGATGATGGCGCCGGGCTTGGGAACTAGCTCGAAGAGCTTGAACTCCGTCTCCCCTAGGGCATAAGCTAAAGGCTCATGCTTGAACCCCCGCTCGGCTGGAAGCCCCTGCGGTAGGTAGTCTAGGATATGTGCGTAGTCCTCCATCTTCTCCACCACCAGATCAAACGTGCTTCTTGACTATCGTGATCAGCGCATCACTTTGTTTCTTATCGAGTATAAGCCTTTCCTTGGCAAAAAGGACTCGCACGTCCTCCGGGTGGGCCGGCAAGAGGTCTACGATCTTCGTAGCCAGCGCGTCCGAGACGAAGTCCAGCTCCTTCAATTCCTTGAAGAGCTTCTTGGACTGCGCCAAGGTTAGTTTGGCGAACTTGGTGGCGTGGTCGAGTGATACCTTCTGCTCGGCACTGAGCTCGGGGCGGAGCTTCGTCTCCGCCTCAAGGATCTCCTTCACTTCCGCCAGCGACACTGGGTGCTCGTCTGCCATGCCGAGACCCCCTCAGTTTACCTTCTTCATGTGCTCTGGTGTGGCGAGGACCGACTTGATCTTGTTGCCGTCCTTGACGGCGAGCACGAAGGCGTGGCCCTGTGTTCCGATGACCGTCCCGGTCTTGCCGTGGAAGCGTATCGACGGCATGCCNNGTGATCGGAGAGAGCCCTCTGTTCCTGGGCTTCTTGCTCAGTATCTGCCTGGAATGCTTCCTTGCGCCGTGTGATGACCTTACCATGCTAATCCCCTTCGTGTCATTGATCGAACACCGCTATCACGTCCAGCGCCTTGACCGAGCAAGGGACGCCGAGCCGCTCGGATAGAGAGGGCGTGGTCCTGCCATTGTCGCCGTGGACGAACTCCTTCACGTACGTGCCGGACTCCGTTCTCACGCGCAAGGTCAGCTCCTCGCCGTCGAACGCTTCGACCTCGAGGTCCACGATCTCCCGTATCCGGGCCAAGTCCGCGCGCCTGTGGGCGACGCGAGTTGGCGTCTGCTGGGTGATACGTGTATGCTTGAGCGATAGGATAACCTCATCAAGTTTTTCCTTATTAACTTTACCATCCACGGATATCTGGGCGCGATACTCCTTCTGAGGCGAGTCCTGCTTGATCTGGCGGACCTCGTCCCGGCTCGAGAATCGCAGTCCTTCGACCTCTATCCTCTCTTTGCCGTTCTCGTTGATCTTTTGCTGCAGATCCACGAGGTCGATATGCCGCTTCTTCGGGTCTCGGATCTCGAGCACGAACGGTCGGCCGCTGCCTAGCATCCGGGCATCGATGTCCTCCCGGCCCATGCCGTGGAAGAAGTGGTCCTCTCCCTCCGCCGCCTCGAGCAGGATGTCCCCGATGAGCTCCTGGACGGAGGTCTGGTACATTTTCCCGGTCCCATGACACTTCTCGCAGCCCTTGCCGCGGCAGCGGTTGCATGGCCAGCGGGTCTGCGGCAGCTCGCGCGAGAGCTTGCGGTAGCGTCCATAGACGAATAATGGTGAGATGTCGATGTCGACGTGGGCGAACCTGGTGTCGACCAGTGCGACCACGTCCGGCTTTGAGAACTCCACTTCCTGGGGAATGCGCGCCTGAACGGCCTTCCCGATCTCCTGGTTGAGCTCGGCCTTGATCGTTTCCGCGGTATCTTGACCGACCTCGGACCAGAGGCGCTCCTCCTTCTCCGCCAGCAGGGGATCGACCCTCGTTCCTATCAGGAATGTATCGAACTCCAGTCCCTGCAGTCGCTCGACGACCGAGTCGGCGAAGCGAGGCACCATCTCGAAGATCTCGTCGCAGACCGAGCATTTGATGTGAGGGGGCAGCGGTTCCTTCTCCTCCATTGCCCGGGTGAATTGCAGGGCCATCCGGACGGACTCGCCTCTTTCCCTATCGGATAGCCCGGTATCGACATGAGCGAACAGGCGGCCTAGGCAGTGATCGCACAGATCGTGCGCTAACGCCTTCTCCGCCTTCTCCAACAGCTCGCTCATCGTCCCGCCAATAAGGCATAGATTAAAAGACCTTGCGCTTCTCGGCCCGGTCCGCACGCGTTCATCGGAGTCGTAACGAGGGGTAACCTGGCCATCTTGCATCCGAAGCCGATGACATTGCCGGTCCGGTCCATGCAATAATACATCTTGTTACGAACATCGAAAACGAGTGAATCGAATTCATGGCAATTATGAAAATGTGAATTCTGGCATCAGGCAAACCCTTCCCATCACTTTATCGGCGATCGCGGCGCCATTTGAGTGAATGAAAGAGTGAATTCGACCGTTGGACATGGTCGTCACTCAATCACTTCAAATTCTCTGGGTTCAGCCCTCTCAGCTCGTCGAGGACGAACAAGCCGTCCTTCCGAACGAGAACGTCGTCGAAGTACAGCTCCCCTCCGCCGCATTCCTTGGTCTGGATCAGGACGATGTCCCAGTGGTGGCGGGACTTGTTGCCGTTGGGCGCCAGATCGTAGGCGTTCCCCGGGGTCAGATGGATTGAACCGGCGATCTTCTCGTCGAACAGGACGTTAAGCATAGATTTGTTTATGAACGGGTTCAGACCGATGGCGAACTCCCCGACGTAACGTGCTCCTTCATCGCTGTCCAGAATGGCGTTCATCTCGGCCGTCCTTGAAGAGCTGGACTCAACGATCCGACCGTCCTTGAAGCGGAAGGCTATGTTGTCATAGATCTTGCCTAGGTACGCGGAGCGTGTGTTGTATCTTATCGTACCGTTGACAGAATCCCTGATCGGCGCAGTGAACACCTCACCGTCCGGCAGGTTGAAGTTACCAGCGCATTTGATCGCGGGCATACCCTTTATCGAGAACTCAAGATCGGTCCCAGGTGCCACCAGTCGAACCCGGTCAGTCCTTCTCATCAGTTCGACCAGCGGGTCCATGGCCATGGACATCTTGGAATAGTCCATGGTACACGCATCGAAATAGAAGTCCTCGAAGCCCGCGGTGGACATCTCTGCGCTCTGGGCCGCCGATGGAAGGGCCCAGTTCAGGAGGACCCATTTGAGGTGGTTCGATATCCAATCGACAACCACCTGATCATGCTTGGTCATCAGGCTCATTTTCTCTTCGGGGACGTCAGAAAGCTCGGTCAGGTTGGAGGAGCCCCACAAAATTATGCTGGCCTGGGCCCGCTTATGCAAGGCTAGCTCAACTTCACTGTAGGTTTTCATGGTTGCTTCATTGGTGTCCTTGAGGTAGGCTCGGCAGACCTTCTGGCTCATCGAGGTTAGAAGCGGAATTCCACCTTTCTCATAGACCTTCTTGATAAGTATACCCATCATCTCATCCGGAACATCCCGGTAGTTGATGACCACTACCTCGCCTTCCTTCAGCGAGATAGAATAGTTGACCAGCACGTCGGCGAGCTTTCCCCATCTGGGATCGGACATGGAGAAAAATAGGTCCTTCTGTTATTTAAATCAAGATTCGCCGGGCGGNNGCCTCCACCTGCCCGATGATGCCGACGGTACTCCCGTAAACGGACATGTTGACTCCTGCCAGGTCCTCAATGATGCGGCGGGTCTTCCCTTCGGTTCCGATGAGCCTCGCCCTCTTGCGGTTCAGCTGGTCCGGTTTGCCGGTGACGTAGTCCTTGATGTCGATGACCTCCAGGTACTCGGAGTCGTCCAATAAGCGATAAGCGTGCTGCGGCGAGAAGCCTCGGCCGATGGCCTTGACGATATCGACCGCCTTCAATCCGGCCAAGGGGTCGTACTGCTCCTCTTCCAGGATGATCACCTCTCCCTCCGAATCGATCTGCAGCTTGACTCCCAATCTCTTCTCGATGAATTCCTTGGTCTCGCCATTGGTGCCGATGAGCACTGCCACCCGATCCTTGGGGATCCTTACTGCCTTCATTTCCTTCCCCTCTTGGTTTCCTTGACCGCCTTCGTCTTCTTGACCTGGATCATGACCTCTTCGGTCGTCTTAATCTTCACGTCCAGCGAGCGGAAGTA
>PMBU01000116.1:0-236 GCA_003153895.1 Methanomassiliicoccaceae archaeon
GCAGAGGACGTCCAGGCGATGGTCCACAGGATGGAGAATGACCCGATCAACTTGCCCCGAGCTCTCATGACGGCATTGGACATCGTCATGCTCCAAGCCCAAGTCAAGGTCGGGACCAAAATGACGAGAAGGGTGAAATCCCTGACCGAGATCGTCGGCATGGACCCCGAGACGGGCGAGCTCATCACCAACGCGGTCTACACTTGGAACCCTGCGGATGACACTTTCAACTATTC
>PMBU01000116.1:367-5225 GCA_003153895.1 Methanomassiliicoccaceae archaeon
AGGGAAAAACAGAATAAGAGAAGGGGTTTGTTGAGGTTTTAGCCTGGATTTACGGGGTCTTTGGCTCTTCCGGTTGGATCGCAGCTGGCTGTTCCGGCAAGGATCCCTCTTCGGACTTGGACTCCTTCTTGGGGATCAGCTTCTTCTCCGCCGGCCGGCGCACGATGCGGCGCAAAGGCTTCTGGTCGCCTTCTTTTACCGCTCCCTCGGGCTGACCTTCGGCTCCCTTCAACGCCTCGAAGACCGTGCCGCACTTGTGGCATATGGCCGATCCCTTGGGGTTAAGGGTCCCGCACACCGGGCAGGGGAATGCCGTTCCAGCCACCTTGCGCTTCTCCTCCTCTTGGGAGAGCCACCTCTCGAATGGAACGTACGATGGCTGCTTCTTCCACCACTCGGCGAACTTTGCCTCGGAGTACTTCTTGCCCAGCACGCCCTTGGCCTGCTCGCGGTATGGGCTGACGAACTCGTCATACTCGCCGCGCATCTTCTTGATNNTACTCGTTCTCCTCCTCAGCTATCGGCTCGGTGGCGAACTTGGCACCGCACTCCGGGCACTCCTTGGAGGTTGCCGGGATCCAAGCGCCGCATTGGCTGCACTTTGCCGTCCCGCTCTCGAACTCTACGCCGCACTTCGGGCAGCGCTTCGATGTCTCTGGGATGAGGGCGCCGCATTCGCCGCACTCGACCATCCGGCCCAGTCCGCGGTAGATGAGGAGGGAACCGATCAGAATGACGGCCAGAACGACCGCGATTATCACGATCCAGATCCAGATCGAGATTCCTATCTCAGAGCCTTGGGTGGTAACCTGGAACTGCGGAGAGTCCTGTATGACCGCCGTTCCACCTGGAACGATGGCGGTCACTCTCAGCATGTACATGCCGCTGGCAAGGTCTGCCGGCACATGCACTACCTTGCTAAATGAGCCGTCGGTGGCGGTCGTAGTGGTATAATTATCATTGCTTATCCGCACACCTTGGCTGTTGTAGACGGCAACGACCACCTGAACGCCGCTCAGCTTGCTGTGGCTGATCGAGTTGGTTATCTCGCCGCTGATGATTATGTCGGAGTCAGGCTTGATGTCATACTGGCTGAGCGATGTGGTTATGCTCGGATTGGGTGCGTTGACCACGAAGCTTCTAGTCACGAAATTGTTCAGCTCGTTGGTCTCGTTGATGGTGGCATTCGAATCGGCGGTCACCTTAATGGTGTAATTCCCGATAGTGACTCCCGAAACGCCAACGGCATAGGTAAAGTCAACCTGCCTTGTCTGGTTGGGATTGAAGTTGAGCGTTTCAGTGCCAACATTGACCACGAAGTTGTCGGAGTCGATGAAGCTGAACTTTATCATGACCCCCATCGCCGCCGTCCAGCCCTCATTGGTCACATTTACCCTGATCCTAATGGTCTGCCCGATCACAGCCTCGTTCACCGAGATGTTCGAGCTGGTGACATTGATGCCTCCAGTGAAATCAAGGTCAGCGCGGCTATCCACAACGGTCACGGTCTGTGCGCGCACGTTGTTATCGAACCTTATCTCTGGAATCAGGTCGCCTGGGTTGACATCGACGCTAATGGTGCGCGTCTGGACCCTGTTTCCGGTGACAGGTGGGACGGTCCAGGTCATGCTCGCGACAATCGATTGCCCGACCGCTATCTGGGTGATCGTTGTCTGGCCTAGGAATGTGCCCGAGTCAATGCTTCCGAGCCAGAATGATACGACAACATTGGTTGCGACTGACTCACCGATATTGGCGATATTGGCATCAATGATTACTTGTTGGTTGACGTAAACTGGCACCCCATTCCGGAATGAGATCGATGTTGGAACGAGGTCCGCGTAGTTCTTAACCACGACGGTAAGGGTCTGGTTGTTGCTGCTGATTAGCTGGTTCGGGACCCCCCATTGGATCACGATGGTTAATACATGAGTGCCAGGTTGATTTGGCTCCCAGTTCATTGTGGCAGCCTCGCTGCTTCCAATCAGGATGGAGGGTATCACATTGTAACCGATGAGGACCGTTTGTCCACTTGGAAGCTGATCCATGAACGAGACATTGACCAAGCTGGCGGTGATATCGCCAGTGTTGTGAATGACTGCCTCGATCACTACGCTGCTATTCGTAGTCGGGCTTACCGGCGCAATGGTGACATCACCATCGCTCACGGAGAGCATCGCAACGCCTCGTACGCTCACCACGGTCGAGTTGTAGTTGTTTGTCTTGTCCATCTCCCTCATGGTGTTTTCTGGGTCGATCGTCACTGATAGCGTGTGATCGCCCAGAGGATAGGAGGCGATCCACGCGACCTGCACGTCCACCGTCTGGCCGGGCTCGATGGCCTGGATGATCACGTCCTTTGACCACGCAACGACCGAGGTCTCGTCCATGAACCGGACTAGGACGCTATAGGCGTTCACGACGCCGGTGTTGGTGATTGAGGTCGAGAGCGTCACGTTCGTTCCGCGCAAGGGTGAGCTGCTAGAAACCGTCAGCGGAGGATCCAGGTCGGGAAGCGCCGTCGGGATACTGAGCGTCACTGCTGGGTCGTTTCGTTCCAACGGCTCGGTGTAAGGCGCCAACGAGACTGAGGTATTGACCTCAGTTCTATAGGTAACTCCATCGAACAGATAGGTGGCGTTCAGGCGGTAATTGCCTAGGAAAGCCGGGCTATGCGTTGTGGAGTTAATTACCTCCGACAGTGCCTGGAAAAGTGCATGGCCGGTGGCATCGGTCATCTTCGAGGCATAAAGCGAGAACCCGATATCGTATCGGGCTAGGTTCACGGTGGCGTTGGGCAATTTCATGTTGTTGCCATCGACCACATAGACATCGATCCAGTGATAATTCCAAACCATCGCGCCGTTCAAAGGACTAATGGATGGGATTGCGACACTGGTGAAGTAGCCGCGTGCGTTGCCACCGAATTCTGTTAATCCAGTGAGGAACGTTGTGTTATAGGCGTATAGAGTTCCTTCGGAAGTTATTGGAGCACTTACACGATAGGATATCGTGCTGCCCCACGCAGAGATCTGAGCCTGGTTGTCAAGGCTGATGCTTACCGCCGGGAATAACGTGGAGTTGCCCAAGGATAAGCTGCCGTTGTCCATTAGATAGAGCCAGATCTGATGGTTTGAGTTCAAAGTTGCCTGCGACATGATGATTCGGCCGTTGTCGCTGACATAGATCCCGAACTCATTGTCGAAGTTCTGCTCGATGGTAAGGGAAGCGCTGTTAATTATCAGTGTTCCGTTGTTCTCGACGACGATCTTGCCGCGGTGCGTGAAAGATGCACCAGTGAAGATGAAGGTTGTCTCCCCGTTCACGATAAGATCGGAGGGGGCTATAGTCAATTCAACCGAAATCTGTCTTGAGGCAAGATTGTTAACATACGAATACTCCGACGGGTTCCGCGATGGATTGACCCAAACGAAGATGTCATACGTACCAAGTTGGGTCGGCACGAAACTGAATGATGTGGAGTTGGTGCTGCCAGCGGTAACGTTGATTAGGGTCGTTCCGAGCCATTGCCCGCCATTGTGCGGATCACCGTTGTAGAATGCAACCGAGACATTTCTTGCATCGGCCCGACCGAGCACGTTCGAGACATTGGCCGTCACGATCACATATTGTCCGGTGAAGGCGGGCTGAGGATTGAACGTTATGTCCGTTGAGGTTATCGCCAATTCTGGTAGGTTCGGCAGGACATTCACTTGGATTGAGCGGTCATTGTTGCTTCGGGTTACCTCCAATATCAGCGCGTCCGGATCGACTCGAACTGTAATCGAGTGCAATCCTGCTGGCATTGCAATCCATGAGGCGTCGATTGTTATGAAATCTCCTGCAGCCAAGAACGGAATGATCGTCTCGAAGGACCAGCTGCTCATAGAATCCGTGAAGTTCACGACAACATCGCGAGCTCCAGTCAGACCGATGTTGCTGATGTTAGCAATGAAGGTCACTGGGTCTCCTAGATAGACAGTTGTTGGGTCGGAAACTAATCCGGAGACTCTAAGATCTGGTTTATCCAGGAACAGATTGTCCATGGTGAAATTGACCGTCGTTGTTTGGTCATCCACTGCTATCTGGGGATAGACGTTCCACGAAACTCCGGACTCATCTACGAATCCCACTCCGGTCGCATTGGTGTAATCGATCTCTAGCGAGTACGGCCCGAGAACCTGAAGGTTCCATAGCTGGCCACGCATGGTAAGGTACTCCGTCAGCAGAGGAATCAACGCCGCACCAGAATCGTTGGTCTGGATGTAATTTACCGAAGTCTTGCCGAGGTAATCCAGGACAGCCGCGGGCGGTACACTTGACACACCGACGTCGGTTATGTAATAAGCGGGTTCACCCGTGAGCTGCAACGTCGCACTTACAAATGCCCCGCTGACCGGCAACGCTTGCTCATCGAACGCGTTGAAGTCAAGCCACCTGTAAACGTAGATTGCAGCGGTCGTGGTGACCTCGAGGGCTACCTGATCGAATAGGACATTTCCTGCTGCGGCTGTGTTCACAAAGCGCACCTTGAGATTTGCAATGTCCGCAAAGGTGTTCACTCCCTGATCGAACAGGTTATATGTCTGGGTCGTTTCGACTCCAGCGTTATAAGTAGGCCTGATCGAGGTATTCTCCATATCTGCGAAGGAGGGGCCCCATTCGACGTATTGTGGGTTGTTTCCATAGATAGCTGACGTAGCGGAATTCACAGTGAGAACAACATTGGATACATCGCCAAGTAACCCACCAGTCCCAAAGTTCTGTAACGCCATTATCGATGCTGGGGTCACTGAATATACTGTCCCATCATTTGCTCTTAAAGCGAATAGATCAGACCCTGTGTTATCCGTGGGTC
>PMBU01000048.1 GCA_003153895.1 Methanomassiliicoccaceae archaeon
ATCCCCATGGCTCGTCCAAGGTCCATGAAGTCATGCCTTTGGAACCGGAGGCGAAGAAGACAGCGAAAATCGTCAACGCTTTCGTCAAGAAGTCCTATAGCATATTGAACGATCATCCGGTGAATCTTCGTCGAGCGTCCGAGAANNAAGTGGGATATGACCGGTGCATGCGTTGCTGGTGTCTCATTGATCAAGGGAATTGGCAGGATTTGCGGACTAGACATCATCGAGGTACCAGGTGCCACCGGAGGCTTGGATACCGATATGATCGCCAAGGCTAAGGCAGCTATCCACCAATTGGAATCGAAGGATTTCGTGCTAATGAACATCAAGGCTGCGGACATCGCGTCGCACGATGGCGACCCGACAAAGAAGGTCGAGGTCATCGAAAGATTGGACGAGATGGCTGGATTCCTGCGAAGCAACCTTACGAATGACGTCGTGGTGGCGTTCGTGGCCGATCATTGCACGCCGATCGAGATTAAGGACCATTCTGGTGACCCGGTGCCATTGACAATATATTGCGAGGGAATGGTCCGCGATACAGGAGCGACGTTCGACGAAGCCGCGGCATCCCAGGGAGGACTGGGGAGGATAAGGGGGAAGGACATCATGCCGATCCTCTATGATAAGGCAGGTCGTTCCGAGAAATTCGGTGCCTGAGCCGAGAACGTGCGCATTCAATTGCTGGCTGCTTCAAGTTCGGTTATTATGGCGGAACGGACCTATGCCTTTGCCTCTCAAAAATCATTTAGGAATGGACGCGCATTCTCGAGCGTGAAGTATTGTTATTGCCCCAGCTGTGACAACCTGCGACCTCGCAATTGGTATGCAAGGCGCAATTGCGAGATTTGCAATAAAGAGTGCGTGACGATTGTCGTTGAACGCACCATTTTCGGGCTGCTGATGTATGTCCTCGATGCCATTGCGGTCGTATTGATAGTGCTCTACGCCGCTTATTACCAGTTCAACGCGGATTGGGCATCCTTCTTCTCAGCCATTCCTTCGGATGTTGCGTTAATCCTCATTTTCGCCATGATAATCCTATCTTTCATATCCGCCTTCATCGATCTCTCAAAAACCACGGCCATCGCCCAACAGAAGGTGGAAGCGATACACCGGAACAGGACGGCTCATAAGATCCAGAGGTAAAGGATTGAAGTGAAGACATTCCCTCCGTGCTCGACCTTGATTCGAGATGCCATGATGTCGCAGGAATCGGGAAGCGTTCTTTCGCCGATGACGATCTCATCGCTCGCTCCAGTGATTACCCACCGATAATGATATGGTGCTTCGACCAGGATGTCGGCTATTGATCCAAGCTGACTAGAAAGCCGGTCCATTAACTGCCGGTCACCAGCATCTAGGGCTTCGAAAAACAAGTCGGTCACCACTGCCTCTGAGTTGATGGTCGTCTCGCCGCTCGGCTCTATTGAGATCGTGCTATGGATCAGAACCGAGTGGATCATTGATGACTGGTCCCACGTTTCGGTTTTCTCACTGTCGCTTGGCGATTCGAGGACCATTAGCGCAATCGCACTGACGATGCATACGAACATCAAAGAATCGAGGATTGCTGCCATGCCCCCGCTGTTTCCCTTCTTCATACACCCACCTTTACCTCGAGAATGCCGACGTGGACCGTGGATGGCGTGATCTGCACGTCCACTGGCACTCTCAGACTTATTATTTCCTCGGGGTTGATGCTAAAACCTTTCTGAGCTAGAACGATATTTCGTGGGCACTCCAGATTGACAATAAGAGTCACCGAATAATCGGCGAAATCGGACAAATCATCCTCAATGATCTCGCCCCAGAGGAATGTATTGCCCAATATCAGGATATAAGGGGGTTGAAAGATTCGCTCGTCATCCATGAGCTTATGGCATATCACCTGCACTTTCTCGATGACATCGACTTCAGAATCCTTCCCTGTGCTATCTTGAACCAAGTTGATCGAAACGAGGAGGATTGTGAATCCAGAGGTGACTATCATGATTGCCAGTATCGCCTCCAAGAAGCCGCCTAGGCCCTCATTATCACGCTTCATCCGTAAATGGCGCCGATCCACGATCCTTCCACGATTAGACCCTGGTTCATCACTTCGATTACAGTAAGGCATCGACTAGGCAACGCCCTTCAGGAAATGCCCATGAGTGATGGCCCCGCATTTCCTCTTGATCGCTGACTTCTTCGAATAGTCCCTATCCTTGAACGCCTTTACGACCAAGGCTGCCAGGTCCGGGTGCTTCCTTCTTAGATCCAGGCCCACCGAATCGATCCCGATGCTCTCAAATTCATCCATATGCTCGAGCAGCAAAAGGTCAGCGTTGTTAAGGATATGAGAATAACCGAGCTTGTCCCGGTGGACGGGGAACCCACGTCCTGCCTCGTCGACGATCTTGCTTTCGGCGATCGCCGCATCCTTGATCACCATAAGCTCCATCCTTCCGAAGACCATGACCTCAATGCGGCCAGAGAATCTGGCAGCCAGCTCTCGCATTTCCTGCCGGGACAGTTCAACGGACAACGTCGTCTGGTATAATTCCGGCTGGCAATATGAATTTAGGACGTTCATAGAATAGTGCCCGAACAATCGCCTTGTCTGATACTTATGGGCCTGGTCCACGTTGCACACCATTAGCTGGGCCGCATCGAGGTCCGGTATTTCTGGGCTCACCCGTGGCAACAGGACGGCGAAATCCGTGCCTGCCCCTTCCGCAATCTTGCTGGCCTCGTACCAATCGTCGGAAAGCTCGAAGTAAACCCGATCGATCATGGAGGATATTGCCTCCAGCGTTTTCAGCGAGGATATGTATGCAGAGATCTCGGGGGGATGCGGTTTCCTTTTCGATGGCTTGGGAGGCAGCCGGACCTCAGCTCTCGGCACTTTTCCTGTTCGGAATGCTAAAGAGCGAATGGTATTTTCGATCGATTTGAAGCTGGCGTCCTTTGTCTTATAGACCAGGTACTCCCCGCCATCGATCAGGAATGGTACTCGGTAACCCTGAGGCCCCGTCGGCTGTTTGATCTCGAACCCTCCGATCTTCTCCCCGTTCCGATAGAATGTCAAGCCATCGCCTACAGAGAGCGTCCTATCTTGGAGTAGAAGGTGATTATTCAAAACAACCGCGCATTCGACGAAAAGGCCTCGCGAATCAGCATACTCCTTATGACTGGTCGGCTCACCTAGCAAATGGCCACCCGTGAATCCTCGACTGAACGCTACGGCGAGCAGTCCCCTGTCCTTGGGTGTTATCAGCACTTCTTCCCACGCCATCGCCCTCGCCACAGCACGCTTGTACAACTTCGTGGCCAGATACACGTAGATGGGACTGCGAACCCTCCCCTCGATCTTCAGTCCGTCCACCCCGATCCTGATCAATTCCGGGATGGCGTCAATGCCGCAGAGGTCTGCCGTGCTCAGGAGGAATCCCATGGAGCTGGATTGGGAATAGCGCTTCCGACAGGGCTGAGCGCACATGCCCCGGTTTCCGCTCCGCCCACCCGCGATGCTAGAGAACAAGCATTGACCGGAGAATGAGGCGCATAGCGCCCCATGTATGAAGACCTCAAGCCCTATGCCCGACCCTTTCTTCACATCTTCTATCTGCGCCAGGCTCAATTCGCGGGCCAGTACCGCCCTATCAACTCCGTGCTCCCTCGCCCATAGCGCCCCGTCCGCAGTATGGATGCCCATCTGCGTCGAGGCATGCACTGCTATGCCCAGGTTCTCCTTGATCGAGGAAAGAAGCCCCCGGTCCTGGACTATCACGGCATCGGCTCCCATCCTCTGCAGGCGCGCGACGTAGTCTAGCGCTTCTTTCATCTCCGTTTCCTTGATTAGCGTGTTCACGGTCACATAGGCATGTACCGAGCGGGAATGGGCCAGGTCGATAGCACCAGCCATCTCCTCATCCGAGAAGTTGGGAGCGAAGTGACGGGCACCAAAACGCTTGCCACCCAGATAGACCGCGTCCGCCCCGGCCGATAAGGCCGCCTTGAGCGAATCGATCGAGCCCACGGGTGCTAGGACCTCCATGAGCCCTTCCATGCACCGACGGATAGATGCGACTTCCGGTGCTCCAAGTATGCTACATCTAAGTGCAAGGCAGATGACCTGCGACCCGAATTCGAGATGGGGGCCATGAAGAGAGCATTATCGTTCAACGGATTCTTTATCGGATCAATATCCGAACCTCCCCGATCCCTAGGTTGCCCAGGCAGCAAGAAGGATGACCATCTCATCATAGATTGCTCCGGCTGCGACGGACCGCAGGACTTGGGTCAGCTCCGTTGTCTGAGAGGGTGCATCCGTTCGATCTCAAATGCAGGTGAGGTCGATCGCATTGCTTTGTCCAGGGACGTGGTTGTGGAATACCGGGGGAGAAGCATTGCTGCGCTCCAGAAGATGTCCTTGCCCCTCGCACGGTCACGGACGGTCAGAAGGACCTCATCGAGAAGATGCTCCAAATGCCCGATAGAGCCCTCCAAGCTGCTTGGACGTGTCTGCTCGACCTGGCCGCCAATGCCTCCCCCAGAATCGTTCAGAGTTCCTTTCAATCAAGTTGAGGGACCGCAATGCATCGCCTGCCGCAATCGGACCATCGCTACCATGGAGGCAATGAAGCAAGATTTTACGGTCGTCAGCAAGCAGCTCAACCAGCTAGCCGTGAGAGTGCTGGGGGGAAGGAATTGAGCAGAGGCGTGCTGAGGCGTCTGAGCCAGCCTGCGTCGCAAACGCCATTGCTGCCACCTTCAATTCAGCGCCTCTTCGCCAATGATAGAAGGTCTCGACCGAGCTTCTCGCATTGCTGGGTCTCCCCGGAGATCCCGATCGATCACAAGGTGCTTGAAGAGTACTACGTCAGCGATGCACTGATCCAGCTCATATCGTTCAGTGAGGAGCTTGGGGTCCGGTATCATATCCGACCGTTGGAGTATGAGCTGCCGAAAATGCAGATCGCCGTCCTGAACCGGGTTATCGAGAACATACTGGTAAACCCACCATCCGAACTGGACCTGGAATTGAGTGCGATGCGCAAGAGCGTTATCCGCCTAGCGAGATCTGAACTCGCTAAGGTCAATTCGGAGTGCGACGTGGAGAAGATGCCGAGCGAACGGCTGGAGTCGCTCGCATCTATCGTGGCTCGTTACACAGTCGGCCTTGGTCTGTTCGAGATATTGCTTTCGGACGACCATGTCGAGGACATCTTCATAGATGCCCCGGCCGACTCGAACTTTGTCCATGTCGCATTGAACCAGGTGGGCCGCGCAGGCATCCTTCGATGCCGGACGAACATCATCGCCTCGGCACCAGAGGTCGAATGCCTCATTGCTCGGATCAGGTACTTCAGCGGCCGGCCACTATCCGAATCCTGCCCGATACTTGAGACCGATATCCTCGATGGCCGGGCCAGGGCGACGGCGATCTCCGCCCCCCTCAGCCCGGAGGGTCCGGCCATCGCCTTCCGCCGCCATTCCCGAAACCCTTGGACACTGCTGAGGTTGGTGGACGAGGGCTCGTTGGACTGCCAGACCGCCGCTTTGATCTCGTTCCTCATTGACGGCCGCAGCTCGATCCTGATATGCGGACCTCGCGGTGCCGGTAAGTCATCGCTGCTTGCAGCCGCACTGTTCGAATTCCCTCGGACCCAGCGCATCCTCACCATAGAGGACACGCCTGAACTTCCAGTGAGGCAGATGCAATCCCTCGGGTTCAAAGTACAGTCACTAGTGGTAGAGCAACGGACCGGTGAGACCAGGGAGAACAAGACCGTCGAGGCGCTTCGCGTTTCATTGCGATTGGGAGAATCGGCCATCGTGCTGGGCGAGGTTCGCGGCAAGGAGGCTCAGGTGCTGTACGAGAGCATGCGCACTGGCAAGGCAGGCTCCAGCGTCCTCGGCACCATTCATGGCGACTCCGCTCGTTCCGTCTATGACCGGGCGATACATGACCTCGGCATCCATCCGGAAGCGTTCATGGCGACCGATGTGGTCATGACCCTGGGGCTGAATCGCCCTTTCGGAACGCAGCAGCCAGTCCGTAGATTGTTGGAGCTGGTGGAATCGAACAAGACCGCTCCAGGAGAGTTCGGGGCGTTAATCCGCTATTCCCCCGAGGGCGACAGGTTCGAGGATGCCTTCCGATCCGGCTCCAGCCTTATCCGCCGGATAGCCGCTTCATGGAGCATCTCCTATGAGGAGGCGCTGAACGACATCAACGCTCATACAGAAATGCGCTCGCTACTCCTGGAACGTTCGAAAGCGAGTCTCGATTACCTCGGACCCGATTGGACTGCCAGGGCGAACAACTTCCTGTGGCGTGCTAAGGAGAACGGCGAGAGGGATTATTCGAAGATCGTGGACGGGTTCCGCGCACTGGTCGCTGAGGGTGCCCGATGAGCAAGGTGACCTTCCGCTCCGGTAACTCATCGCTGCTTTCATCCATCTCCATTCCGCCTAAGGCGTTCAGGTCAATGATCACCAGTGACCGGTCTGACTGCACTCGCGACTGGATGATGCGGAACTCGGTCAAGAAGGCGGACGTCGAGGACGCGGCTTGGAGCGCCTTCTTGCGCGTCATTCTCATCACCGCCGGATTGGCTATTTCACTGTCATTCGCCTTCGGAACGAGGACGCTCGTCTACACCCTTCTGCCTGTCGTCCTCTTCCCTCTGCTCTACGCCAATAGGATCGCCAATTCCCCGTCGAAGCAGGCGAAGAGGGAGCAGCGCGCCTACTTGCGCGAATCGCCGAAGACGATTGGGACATTGGTGATGAACATGCGCATCCAGCCATCGTTGGAATGGGCGGTGGGGCGGGTGTCGCAGACCTGTTCGGGTGAGCTGACGAAGCGCTTCGTCCGAATGGGATGGGAGGTCCTGACCCGTCGGTCTGACAGCCTGGACCAGGCGCTCCTTTCCTTCATCCCTCAGCTGTCACATGGCAACGAGGCGGTGGGACGCTCCCTGCACCTCGTTCTTGCCTCGACCTACGAGCCTGACGCAGAGTCGCGCGACCGTGTGCTGGACCGAGCGAACCGTACCGCAATCGATGGAGTGAAGGAGGCGGCGAACCGCTACGTGGCATCGCTCTCCAACCCCGCCCTCATCATCTTCGGGTTGGGTATAATGCTGCCTGTCATGCTCTTCTCAATAGCGCCCCTACTCAGCATCGGCGCCATCGGTGACGGAGGCGAGAGCGATATTAGCTCTTCGTTCGACGGCGGATGGCTGTTCTTCCTGCTCCTGGTAGTGGTGCCAACCGGCTGCCTGCTCTTCGCGAACAACGCCCTGGGCAACAACCCCTTGGCTGAGGTCCCCCGCTTCAGATTTTCAATGAACAGGATGATTCTTGTGCCATTGGGCATATCGGTCGGCTTCTCGCTGCTAGCGCTTGTCATCGTCAAAGGCGAGCTCCTTCCATATTGCCTCGCCCTTTCGCTGCTTCTTCCGATCTGCGTGGCCATTTCATTCAGGACCCGCGATCTGAGGAAAGGACGGAATGACGAGGAGCGAGCTGGCTTCATCTCGGCATTGTTCCAGATCGGGAGCAGGATGGCGGGGGGAGCGCCATTAGAAAAAGCTCTCGAGGAGATCGCCATCACAGGGGAGGGGACGCCGTTCGGGAGATGCGCCGAAAGAGCCTTGAAGCGTTCACGCCTGGATCGGGTTGGATTGACCGAGATACTGGATCAAGAGCTATCCGCTGCTTCCGGGAAGGACATCGCTCAGGCGTTCGCTGTCGTCGCCGGGGCGGCCGAGAAGGACCCGCGTTACGCCGGGAGGCTGGCGCTCAACTTGGCCAACAACCTCAACGACATCCGTTCCGCGGAGCTGCGGATGGAGGAGAACCTGCATGGCGTGGTCGATATGATGCGTTCCACCGGCATGGTTTTCGCGCCCATCGTGCTGGGCGTGACAAGCAGCCTGATGGCGATCACCGTCGGCGCTGGCCTGGCGAGCTCGAATACGGTCGATATGCAGATCATCATGGCGATGCTCTACCTTGCCGAGCTGGTATTCTGCGTCTGCTACTTCACGAACTTCCTGCGTCGGGATCGGACCTGGAGGCATCTTGCCAGCGACTTTGCGATCAGATGCCCCATCGCACTACTGGTCTTCACCGTAGTTTCACTGTTCGCCCGAACTGGGTTGACTCAACTGATGTGATGTTGAACAGCGCCGCTTCCGGTTCGCTGAAAAGGCCCAAAGCCATCACTTCCTCGACGTCACGGTTGCAGGTCGACTCGATGCGCTGTCGCACTTCGTCGCGCAGCTTGATCTCGATGAGGTTGTTGTCGCTGACGAAATGGGCTTGAGCATCGTCCTTCTCCTGGATGGAGATGTTGCCCTTCCCCAGCGTGCAGGAGGAGGAGAACTGGATGCCGTCGACGATGCATGACAAGGGGACCTTTGTGCCTGTGAAGATGATCGCCTCGATCTTGCCCTCCAACTTCTTCCTGGCGATTGTTCCCATCCGATACCCGATGACCACGAACGGACCGAGGTGCCCATGGAACCTCTTCAGCTGTTTGAGCTCATCAGGTATCTCGACCATCACAATCAATATTCCACTTCGCCTTTTTGTTACTTTGCCGCTGAACCCGTTTGCGCGAATACGCTTCATCCACCAAAAGCGTTATCTTAGAGGTATGCTTGAGAAAGCCGGATGTGGAAGGATCTCACGCCGAGGCGACGGGCTGAGGCGACCATACTGATCGCCTTCGGGGTCTGGTTAGCGCTAGTGTTCATCGCTCCATTCACGTTGCCTGCCGGAAGCGTGACCGATCTCTCGGGATCGGTCGGCTCGATCGACAACTGGCAGAGCATAGAGCAGATGAATCCCCTGGCCGGGGCGGTCTATCTCATCGGCGATTCGCAGTGCCATCAGCTGGTCGAGCGCTCCTTCGCCCTTAACGGCAACCAGATGCCATTCTGTACCCGGGACCTCGGTATCTTCATAGGCCTGGTGGCAGGAATGGGGCTGGCCTTCTCCGGAAGGCTCAGGATCGGCTTCAAGTTCTCCCTGCTGCTCCTTGTCCCGATGGCCCTGGATGGTGGTGCGCAGCTGATCAGCTCGTACGAATCATCCAATGTCATCAGGATGGTCACGGGGATAATCGCAGGAGTCGGGATCGCTTACCTCCTCGATTGGTTCGCCGCGAGGGTGCTCGACCCTAAGAAGTTGAAGGGCTCGTCGAAGAACAACGATGCCAGCGACAGTAAATAGGAACATCGGGGGGCTGCATATTTGGAAATGTATATATAGCCCCAGCTTTATCAGAGAGTTAGCCTAGTAATCCATCTTTTGGCATGTCTTCTAAGGGAGTGATGGAATGGTTACAGATCAACAACTAAAAACAGGAACTACCACAATCGGCATCGTTTACAAAGACGGCGTGATCCTTGCATCGGAGCACCGGGCAACCATGGGCAACATCATTGCTCATAAGGACGTCCAAAAAGTCTACAAGATCGATGACAACCTAGGCCTAACCACTGCTGGACTGGTCGGCGACGCTCAGCTATTGGCGCGGTACATCAAGGCCGAGGTGGAGCTCTACCGACTCAAGCGACAGGCAGCGATGAGCGTGAAGGCCGCTTCGACCTTACTATCGAACATCCTGCACCGCGGGGGCGGGGCAGCCGGCTACTACTATGTCGGCCTGATAATGGGAGGCTTCGATAAGGAAGGAGGCCACGTCTACGGCATCGATGCGGCCGGTGGCGCTATCCGCGATAACTACGTGTCAGTCGGATCGGGGTCGCTCTTCGCCTACGGTGTGCTCGAGGACAATTACAAGAAAGGGATGAGCCTTGACGATACAGTCGACATAGCCATCCGGTCCCTCAATGCCGCCATGAAGCGCGACTCGGCAAGCGGAGATGGAATGGCCATCATCGCGATATCCAAGGACGGGTTCAAGGAGTTCCCCGAGGATGAGCTGCGCAAGCGCGCCACCAAACTTGGGATCGACTACCCGAAGGCCGCCCGTTAAACCTCTTTCCCTTATTCATTCCAGTATTGTACATTTCCCACCCTTATGGGATCGAATTAAGAACAAAAGTGTGAACGATTCATGAGCGCAGAGAAGATACTAGAAGAGGCGAGGGAGCAGGTCCGGAAGATCGTGCCCTCGACCATCAATATCACCGAGATCGATTTCGAGGGACCGGTGGTAGTGGTCTACACCCGGGACATGGAGGCCTTCGCCAATAACAACGACATCGTCCGACAGCTGGCCCAGGGACTGAGGCGCCGGGTCGCCATCCGCCCTGACCCGACGATGCTCGCCGACCCCGAATCGGTCGAAAAGCGCATCCGCGAGATCATCCCGCCAGAGGCGGAGATCACGGACATCTATTTCGAGCATGACACCGGTGAGGTGACCATCGAAGCGCTGGCGCCTGGTCTGGTCATCGGAAAGCAGGGCGCGGTCCTCAACGAGATCAAGAAGGAGGTGGGTTGGGCCCCGAAGGTGGTCAGGGCTCCGCCGATACCCTCCAAGACCGTTTCCGAGATACGCGATTACCTGCGCCANNGGCAGGAGCTGCACCATGCTTTCCACCAAGGAGAGCAAGATATTGATCGATATCGGCATCCACCCTTCCGATTTCGACCTGAAACCGTTCACCAATGCACCGGAGGTGCAGCCGCTCGATTCCATCGATGCGGTGGTCATCACCCATGCGCACCTGGACCATTGCGGCCTGTTGCCAGCATTGTACAAATTGAAGTATGACGGACCGGTCTATTGCACGGCTCCGACCCGAGACCTGATGTCATTGATGTTAATAGACGCGCTCAAAGTGTCCGGAGGGGAGAACAAGAAGGTGCCATACGAATCGTCCCATGTCCGGGAGATGGTCAAGCACTGCATCACCCTGAAGTATGGCGAGACCACCGACATCGCGCCAGACATGCGCCTCACCTTCCAGAATGCCGGCCATATTCTTGGCTCGGCGGTCTGCCATTTCCACGTCGGAGACGGATTATACAACATTGCTTTCACCAGCGACATGAAGTTCGAGAGAACCTGGCTTTTCAACGCCACCGTCAACAAGTTCCCCCGACTGGAAACACTGGTCATGGAATCCACCTACGGCGGATACCGAGATATCCAGCCGAGCAGGACCGATGCCGCCAATCAGCTGAAGGGGATCATCGAGCGCAGCTTGGCCAAGAAGGGAAAGATCGTCATACCTGTCTTCGCGGTCGGACGTTCGCAGGAAGTGATGCTGGTGCTCGAGGAATTGATGCGCACCGGTAAGGTCGACACCGTCCCAGTCTATCTGGACGGCATGATCTGGGAGGCCACGGCCATCCATACCGCATATCCGGAATACCTGAACAGCCAATTGCGCACCCAGATATTCCAGATGGGGCAGAACCCATTCCTATCAACCATCTTCAAGCGTGTCGACTCCAGCGAGATGAGGGAGAAGATCTGCCACGACAACGAGCCGTTGATCGTCCTCGCCACCAGCGGCATGATGAATGGCGGCCCGGTTATGGAGTACGTCAAAGCCTGGGCGGACGATAACAATTCCACCCTTATTTTCGTAGGGTACCAGGCCGAAGGAACGCTCGGACGGCGCATCCAGAGGGGTGTTAGCGATATCACGTTGATGGACAAGGGGAAGCCGATCACCATCCAGTTCAAGATGGCCGTCGAGATCGTCGATGGATTCTCCGGGCACTCCGACCGTAGGCAGCTGATCAACTACATCGCCACGTTGGAGCCGAAGCCGGAGCGCATCATCATCGGCCATGGAGAAGAGCACAAATGCACCGATCTGGCATCAGCGATCTACAAGAAGTTCAACATCGAGACCAGAGCGCCGATGAACCTCGAGACCATCAGGATGAAGTGAACTGACCTCGGATTCTTCGGATCGGCCTAAAGCTCCAATTCCGTTCGCTGGCCTTTATCGCCGAGCAGCACGACCCGGCTATCCGGTTTTTCCTTCAACAACTCGATGCCAAGCAGATTTGCAAGCTTGAGCCCGAATTCCGTGACCCGAGCATGCGATGGCATGTTGTCGATGCTCATCCTCTTCCTCGAATCGCCTACGAAAACGAATCCTTTCGGCTCGATGAATGTCGGGTCTGCGATCCTATCCAGCTTGGCATACTCCTCCTCCCATCCCAAGTTCAACTCCTGCACCAGCGTATGCCGTATCACCGTCCTGGTGTCAAGCGATGGCAATGCCTCGAGGGTGCGCATCAACAACTCCCAGCCGTCCGAGACCCTGGGCTGGCAGGCATCGAGATAGATCTGCTTGTTCGGCGCAGCCAACGTGACATAGAGCTGGGTGGGGAGCGGATCTAGGTCCATCAGCACCTTCGGGAAGGTGCCGTTCGTCACCAGGAAGGTGGTCATTCCCCTGCGATGGCATTGCTCAATGAACGCCCCCAAATATGGGTATATCGTCGGCTCCCCCGCCAAGGAAATGGCGACATGCCTAGGCTCTCTCGCCTCCTCGTACATCGATTTCTGGCAGCGCGGATCCCCCTTGAACCCTGTGACCATCAACTTCTGCTCGGCCAGCAGCTCTTCAAGCATCACTTCAGGGTCCTTCCATCGCCGCTCCTCGCCCTCGAAGCCGCGGACCCGCCAGCAGAAGACGCACTCATGAGTGCAATCGTGCACAACCGGGGTCATCTGGAGGCAACGGTGCGAGCTCATACCGTAGAACTCTTGCTTGTAGCAATGCCGCTCATGGAGCATCGACTGCTTCATCCAGTGGCAGAGCTTGACCGCAGCATGATCGCCGCTGAAATGGTACTGCTGCTTCTCCAGTTTCTTCTTGAGCTCTCCCCTCATCTTGGCACCTAGTATTCGAATAAGCTCTTCTGCTTCGTCTCCTCGTTCGATCGCTCGGCCTTCGGAGTTGGCGGCAGCGCTTCCAGCTTCACCGGTATTAGGTCATGCTCGTCCGACTCCCCGCTCCTCTTCTTGCTCAGGTCCTGTATCAGATGCTTGACCGCGCTGGAATCGACCTTCGTGTCCAGCAGGAAAGCGGCCTCTTCCTGTTCCAGATGTAGCTCCTCGGTCGTTGCCAGCCGGAAATCCTTGTTCTTCTGGTACAGCCATTTGAAATAGGGCAGGATGTCGTGCGTCGCCTGCCTCATGGAGGTATGGCAGCTCGTGCCCAGCTTGAGCGAGACGGAAGAGCGGACCAGCCGATTGGCCTTGTTGCGCGACATCTTCATGAGGTACATCGGGAACTGGTATCTGACATAATCGTTATACGGACGGGTCTTGATCGCGCAGACCCCGAAGCTCATGAGGTCAGAAGCATAGGCCCAGAAGCGGAAGTATTGGCGCCTAGAAACCCTACCTAGGAATATGTCCGATTTTGCCAGTAGGTCGAATCCCCGCTTTAGGTCCTCCGGCTCATGATATGCATGGGGCAGGTTCTCCTCGATCCAGAGCAGGTTATGCCCCGGGTCCTCCTGCATGTCCCGCATGGTGTTCTTCGCTCTCATGGGATTCGTCCCGTGGAAGATCTCCGCCATGAGGTCATAGTTGCTCTTCGCCGATAGCCGGTTGTCGAGCATGAGTGCTTGTTCCTCTTTGATATCTGGATTCCCCATCCCGATGGCCTGGAGATCATGTATCGCCGCCCTTAGGTCCCCATTGCTGTTGTTGGCGAGAAGTTCGAGTACGCGATCGGAGACGGTGAGCCCCTGGTCCGCCGAGACTCGGCGGAGCACGACCTTGACCGAGGCTGGTTGGATCTTGCTGAACCTGATCTGCAATGTCTTCTCTTTGATGACCGAGCTCTTGCGGCTCAAGGCATAGAAATCGTTGACTATCAGTATCAGTGGCTGCTTGGTCTTGCTGACGATCTCGGAGAGAGCTGGAACGCCGCCATAATCATCCTTCCCGAAGATGTTGTCCGCTTCGTCCATTATGATAAGCTTCTTGCGCCCCTCCTTCGTTGAGAGGAACTCGCCGTCGCTCGTGAACGTATCGCTGATCGATGCCCTTCCCGCGATCTGGCGTATGCTTTCTCCGTCTCGATGCTCCGAGGCGTTCATCTCCACCAGGCCCCAGCTCATGTCTTTGGCTAGAGAAATGGCTGAACTGGTCTTGCCTACGCCCGGAGGACCGAGCAGCACGACCGCCCTCTTGAATGGGATGCCAGATTCCCACGAGACCCCCCATTCCTTCAGCTCTTTGACGGCCTTCGGGTTCCCAATCACGTCCTTGAGCGATTTGGGGCGGTAGAGCTCAGTCCAATCGTCGGACATCGATGAACCAATCATACTATAGGTAATAAATGTGCTTCAGGGAACTCCGAAGGAAGTGCTGAATATTGTGCGGCAAGTGCAGCCTGATGAACCCCAAGACCGCCGAGTGGGTCTCGAAGAAGGTGGGGAGCGACGTGGACCGATTGGGCACATCTGGGCTCGTGGTCCTTTGCGACTTTGATGGCACCATCACCAGCTTCGATACTGCGGAATTCATCCTGCGCCGATTCGCCGAGGGCGACTGGGAGCAATACGACAGGATGCTGGACGAAGGGAAGATCTCACTGGAGGAGTGCATGGTAAGGCAGTTCGAGCTCGTCCACGTGCCGGAGGGACTGATAATCGATGAGCTGGAGAAGGTTGCGACCATCCGACCCAATTTCCCGGATCTGGTGCATTTCTGCCATAGCTACGGCGCGCCGTTCTTCATCGTCTCTGCTGGCTTGGACTTCGTGATCAACCATTATCTCGATAAGATGGAATTGCGCCCTTTGATCAAAATGCATTCCGGAACCTCGTACTTCGATGGGCAGAAAATCAGGTTCAGCTTTCCGCACCTGGTCAATCTGGAAGCGAAGAGCTTCAAGGACGATCTGGTCAAGACCTATCAGCGTCAGGGAAGGAAGGTTGTTTACATCGGGGACGGGCTTTCGGACCTGATCGCGGCAAAGCAGGCCGACATCAGATTCGCTGTGTCAGGAATGAGGCTCGAAAGGACGCTCAGAGAGGAGGGGTTCGCTTTCGAATCATTCATAGACTTCGCCGACGTGGAACAAAAAATGAAGTCTCTTCTGAATTGCTCTTAATCTGCTTTACGTTCGACACTCGGCATCCTGAATGCTGATTCACGAAAACGGTTCGAGCACAAGGATTATCTTTTCGCGCCACCTTTAATGCAGAAATAGTCCCCGCTAAGATCATATCTCGCATGCACTGGGCACGTGGAACAAATGCAGCCCCTCTCGCGTGTCACGCAACGGATCTTCGTCGAAAAACAAAAGACCATGGCCGCCTGGTCGTTGCCACAAGGAGGGTAACTCGGACAGCCGGGGCAGAGGCAAACCGAACGTTCTTTCAAAGCGATCTCAGATGTGCCAACGAGCGCATCGTTTTTGACTTCGTGATCAAGCGATTTCATCTGTCCACTCCTCATATGCAAGATGAAATGAGGTGGTACATATTTACTCGGCCCGTTCCATAGCCAATGAGATGCCATCTACGAAAGAATTGAGGATGTTGGCCTCGCTAAGAGGAAAAATATGAGGATATGCGGGCCCTTGCGGACCCGTTTCAGGTTTATTTCTTTCTGCGCATCATCAATACGACCGCCACGCCGATTACCGCAACCACAGCGATTGTGCCAATAATGAGTAGAGTCGTGTCATCAGCTACTGGGGTGGCCGATACCATCGTTGCCGAGGCACCCTCGCCAACATCGTTCACAGCGCTAACGGCATAGAAATACGTCTTGCCGTTCTCGAGGCCAGTATCCTTATAGCTTGTGGCCGAGGCGGATGCGTTCGCGAGGAATGTGAGGTTGGTCGCGCCCGTTCCACGAAGGATACGATATTGAGTGATTGCGCTGCCTCCGTTGGCCGGAGCGTTCCAGCTCAATTCAACGGCGGTGTTGACTCCCTTTGCCTGAACTGACAACGGAGCATCTGGCAGCGTTGCGGGCATAGCGCTAATGATACTCGTCTTGAGCCCAACGCCCTCGCTATTCACTGCAGAGACGCTATACCAGTACGTGACTCCATTCACAACGTCGACATCTTGCAAGGAATATGTTCCGGCGATTAGAGTGGTCAACAGCGTCATGTTATCTGCATGATCTCCCTTGAAGACCTTGTAGCCAGTTATTGTTACTCCACCATTGTTCGTCGGAACCAACCAGGTCAGGTTCACATAGGCGTTACCACGTTGCGCGGCGAAACTAGTTGGAGCGGATGGCAAATTTATCGAAACCGCATACTTCAGGCTGTTCGATGTGACGTCGAAATAGCTGATGTGCGCTCTTCCAAGGGAATCTAATGCCAACGAGCCATATTCAGCATTGTCCGGATCCTCAATCGTCGTCTTCATCCAGACCCCCTGGGTATTGATTGCATAATTGCCTTTGTTGGCAGTGGCATCGGAATAATAAACGTGCAATCCGTCGTTAGCATCGAGCCTGAGAACGCTTCTCTGGCCCACGGTCCCGTCACGGTCAATGGTGCTGATTACCCAACTCCCAGTATCGTTGGTTGCATATTTCAATCAGCCCAGACTGGTC
>PMBU01000093.1:0-14660 GCA_003153895.1 Methanomassiliicoccaceae archaeon
CAGGTGGCGGTGCTCGGTGCCACGGGAATAATCGGCCAGAGGTTCGTCCAATTACTGGAGGAACACCCCTGGTTCGAGATCCAAGGACTGTACGCATCGGAGCGTTCCGAGGGCAAGCGGTTGGGCGAAGTGAACAAGGTCAAGGACCACGTCTTCATGCCTGAGACCTTGGACCGCAAGGTCGTCCATATCGACATCACGAAGATCGCCAAGAGCTGCCGGGTGGCCTTCTCTGGCCTTCCATCAGAAATCGCCAAGGATTACGAGTCACAATTGGCAGAGGCTGGGGTAGCGGTGTTCTCCAATGCCGCCTCGCACCGGATGCGCGATGACGTGCCGTTGCTCATACCCGAGGTCAATGCGAAGCATCTGGAACTGGTCAAGAAGCAGCCGACCTTCGCCAAGGGCGGATTCATCGTGACCAATGCCAACTGCTCCACCACCGGCCTAGCTCTGCCGTTGAAGGCGCTGCAAGACGCGTTCGGACTGGAGCAGGTCGTGGTTTCGACCTACCAAGCCGTATCGGGCGCAGGCTACCCCGGCGTTCCCTCACTGGATATCCTCGGGAACGTCATACCTCACATCAAGGGCGAGGAAGAGAAGATGGAGGCCGAGATCCTGAAGATGCTCGGAACTCTTAAGTCTGGAAGGGTGGCGGATGCCAAGTTCGAAATGCTCGCCTCATGCGCCCGAGTGCCCGTGGTGAACGGCCATCTGGAATCGGTTTTGGTCCGTTGCTCCAAGGAGCCGAGCGTGGAAGACGTTGTCAGAGTGATGCGCAGGTTCCGGGCCGAGCCGCAAGAGCTGGAGCTGCCCACCGCCCCGAAGGAAGCAATAATCGTTCGGGACGAGCCAGACAGGCCTCAGCCACTATGGGACGTTGATGCTGGCGAACCGGCGAGGGCGAGAGGAATGGCGGTCACGGTTGGCCGAATAAGGAAGAGGGACAAATACGTCAAGTTCTTCCTTTTGTCGCATAATACCCTCAGGGGCGGCGCGGGCGGTTCGGTGCTGAATGCGGAATTGGCCTATGCGAAAGGAATCTTGGAATAGACGAAGAGCATACCAGGTTAACAGTTGTTAGCATAGCAACCAAAGAGGCGGATTGATGAGAAGGACCTACGAGGAGATCAACGAGAAGATCAAGAAGGGCGACGCAGTGGTAATGACCGCCGAGGAGGTCATCGGCGTCGTCGAGCGCGAAGGCATCGAGAAGGCCACCAAAGAGGTGGACGTCGTAACGACGGGCACCTTCGGCGCTATGTGCTCCTCCGGGGCTTTCATCAACTTCGGGCATTCCGAGCCGCCAATCAAAATGACAAAGGTCTGGTTGAACGACGTGCCAGCCTACGCCGGCTTGGCAGCGGTCGATGCCTATATCGGCGCCACAGAGCCTCGCCAGGACGGCAACATCGAGTATGGCGGGGCGCATGTCATCGAGGACCTGATCTCCAATCGACCAGTAAGGCTGCAGGCGACCTCCAGCGGAACTGACTGCTACCCTCGAAAGGACATCGACACCTACATCTCGCTCAAGACCGTCAACCAGGCATACATGTACAATCCTCGGAACGCCTATCAGAATTATGGGGTCGCGACCAACTCCTCCGAACGCACGCTTTTTACTTACATGGGAAAACTGCTTCCCCATTATGGCAACGCAACCTATTCAAGCGCTGGCCAGCTTTCGCCGCTGCTCAAGGACCCAAAGATGCGCACTATAGGCATCGGCACACGCATATTCCTGGGCGGAGCTCAAGGGTACGTGGCCTGGGAGGGAACGCAGTTCAAGACAAATTCGGTGGTGAAGAATGGGGTCCCGGTCTCCTCTTCGCGCACTCTGGCTGTGGTCGGGGATCTGAAGCAGATGTCCAGCGAGTCCATACGGGCGCTCAGTTTCAAGAACTATGGCGTTTCATTGGCGGTCGGGTTGGGAATCCCGATTCCGATATTGGACGAGGATGTTATGCGAGCAGCTTCGGTCCGTGAGGATCAGATATTCGCTCCGGTCCTCGACTATTCGGTACAGTCAAGGATGCGATTGTCTATCCGGGAGGTAAGTTACGCGGAGCTTCGTTCCGGAACAATCGAGATCAACGACAAGAAGGTCAAAACTTCATCATTATCATCGTATGCCAAGGCGAGGCAGGTAGCTGAAACGCTGAAGAAGCAGATCGCAAACGGGGAGTTCTTGCTGACCCAGGCGGTGGTGGGATTGCCCGAGGAGAGGATCCAGAAACCACTTGACATTCATAGTCAGGAAGAGGTGCGCTGATGACCATCAAGAAGTTCCTGTTGACCTTCAACCCGGAGATCGCAGGGGAACCGATCACCTACCGAATGGTCAAGGATTTCGACCTCATGATCAACATCCTCAAGGCAGAGATCGATGAGCATGGCGGCCGCCTTATGCTCGCCCTAGAAGGTAGTGGATTGCAGATCCAGAAGGCTGTGAGGTATCTCGAGGAATCCGGAGTAAATGTTCAAGAGCTGAAGGAGTACATTCGTAAGGACGATACCCGCTGCACCAACTGTGGCATGTGCATCTCCATCTGCCCCTCGTCCGCCTATCAGATGGACCGGAAGACCTGGAAAGTCCTCTTCCTTAACGAGAAATGCATCGCCTGCGGGATGTGCATCGATGCTTGCCCACCCGGTGCCATAAGGTTGAGGACGCAGGACTGAGGACCAGTCCCAATATTATTAAATGCGATGCGCATTGTAGCGGCCGAGGCAAGCGTGCCTCGACCAAAGGGGTCGATTCCGTTGAAGAAGCTGGCGGCACTCACATTCGCAACTATGATGATCGTCTCAGCGCTGGTAATGACATTCTCCCAACCTGTGAACGCTCTGTCAGAAAGCAGCGTCCCATTAGCGCATTCAAGTGTTTTCGCCGTCGACAATTCGACCAGCAACGAGACTTTAACCCCTGGGAGCGAGAACGGGCTGATCGTCGCGATCGGTGGGATCATCGCCGTCGTCTTGTTCCTCACGGTCATCCTGCTCAATGTCCTCAGGAAGCGAAAGAAGGACATGCATTAGGAGACTGGCAATCCCTGGTGCGCATCGCGAAGGCTTATTAGGCCATCGCCAGATTATCGCTCGGATCATGTCTGGACCTAGCGGGCGCAAGTTGGTGAAGCAGCACTTCGAGGTGCGACAGACCGCGGTCAAAATGATCGCCGAAGCAGAGTACCTCGCTACTGGCAAGTCGGCGATATTCGAGGCGAGAGAGATCATCGAACGTTTCATCGCCTCGGACTCTCTCTTCCACGATGCATTGGAGCCTTACGATGAGCCGGCCGATGCCCATCCCCTCATCAGGAGGATGTGCGATGCCGCCCGGGCAGCCCAGGTCGGACCGATGGCCGCAGTCGCGGGGGCGATCGCCGAATTCTCGGTCCAGGCCATGCACCAAAAGGGGGCTGACCACGCAATCGTGGACAATGGTGGTGACATCGCCATGCTGCTGGCAGAGGAGACGAACGTCGGCATCTACACAATTAACCCGAAGTTCAGAGGTCTAGGTCTTTTGTGCCATCCCTCAGACTCGATCCTCGGGATATGCACCTCCTCAGGTTTGATCGGTCCATCAATCTCCTTCGGCAAGGCGGAGGCAGCAACGGTGATCTCGAAGAACGTCACCCTGGCAGATGCTTGTGCTACGAGGTTGGGCAACCTCATCTCTGGTGATGATGGACAAATCATCGAGGACGCACTTGATATCGTCACCAGCATCGAGGGCATCGAGGGAGCGCTGGTCATAGTGGGGGATTCCATCGGGGCTAAGGGAGCCCTCCCCGAACTCGTGAACGTGGAATTCAGCGAAGAAGAGGTGACCGGGATCCTCTTCCCCGATCGCTGAGATTCCAAGGAACTGGCAGCTGACTTGCGCCTCGGAATATATAAGTACGCACTTCTCATTGAGGTTCGATTGCTACAGGTGAGCAAGTGACATTGAGATTGGCCGTGCCGAACAAGGGGAGACTGAGCGAGAACTCGGTGGACATCCTGAAACGCGCAGGCCTCGAGATCGAGGATACCGATGACCGCAAGCTGTTTGCTTCGGTGAAGAAGCGGGACTTCGCGGTCATGTTCGTCCGTGCCCAGGACATCGTGAATTTCGTCAGCAAGGGGGCGGTCGACGTCGGAATAACCGGCAAGGACCTCGTGCTCGAGGCGGGATTGGAAGTAGAGACACTTCACGACCTCAGCTTCGGACATTGCCGCATCTCGGTGGCCGCACCGGACAACTCTGGAATCAATAAGGTGGAGGATGTCAAGGACGGTTCTGTTGTCGCGACCTCATTCCCTAACGTCACCAAGAAGTACTTCGCCAAGATTGGCAAGAAGATCGAGATAACAATTATTTCAGGTGCCGCCGAGGTGACGCCGCACCTCGGCGTCGCAGACCTGATAGTCGATTTGGTCTCATCTGGTTCCACACTCAAGGTGAATCATCTCAAGGAGATCGCGGTGATCGCAAAATCCAACGCGGTCATAATCGCCAATGAGAAGGCGTATGTAACAAAGAAGGAAGAGATCGACGAACTGGTCGATTCCATCATCAGTGTGGAGAGCGCTGCCAACAAGAAATATCTCATGGCCGACGTTCCAGTGAAATCCCTGGACGCGGTGAAGAAGTCCTTCCCCGGGATTGCTGGGCCTACCGTGATGAACATCATGGGGCGGGAGGACGTGGTCGCCGTCCATGTGGTCATCGATAAGGACAAGGTCTACGATGCCATTGCCAAGCTCAAGCGAATGGGGGCAACTGGAATACTGATAGTGCCGATTGATCGCATGGTGCCCTAGGTGCGAAGATGAACCCTGAATGGCAACGTTCCACGGTGCGCGACATCCCGCTTTACTATAACCCGAAGGTCTCAGGAATACGCATGGATACGTCCACCAATCCGTTGGGCGCGAATCCAGCGGCCAAGGAAGCGATGAAGGAATGCCTGGACCTCGATCTTAACCAATATCCCACCCCCTATTCAGATGGCCTAAGGCGTGCGCTCGCGGGCCGTTACGAGCTCGACATGGATCACTTCGTGGTCGGGAACGGGTCCGACGAGGTGCTGGACATAATCTTCAAGAGCTTCCTTGAACCAGGCGAGACTGTCATCCTACCGTACCCTTCCTACTCGCTGCATGCCTATTTCGTCAAGATCAACTGTGGCAAGGTGGCCCTGATCGACCTGAGCGAAGATTTCCAGCTCGACCAAGAGGCAATGAATGCAAAGGAGGGTAAGATCGTGCTGCTCTGCAACCCTAACAACCCCACCTCTAACACGTTCAGGAGGAAGGATATCGAGTCCTTGATCGAGAAGGGCGACAGGGTCGTGGTGGTGGACGAGGCGTACGGCGAGTACGCCGGAAAATCTTTCATACCGGATGTCGACAGTTATGACAACCTGATCGTCACTAGGACGTTCTCCAAGGCTTACGCTTTAGCAGGCATGCGCATCGGCTATGCCATATCCAACCTGGACCTGGCAGGGGTCATGCAGAGGGTCAAAGTCCCTTACTCGCTCAATCGGGTCTCGGAGATCGTGGCCATCAAAGCGCTGAGGAACCAGGACTTCGTCCGGGAAGGGGTGGAGCTTGTGAACGCGGAGCGCAAGCGGCTGGAGAAGGGGCTGGCCGACCTGGGATTCAGGGTCTTCCCGTCCGAGGCCAACTTCATCCTATTCAAGCCGTCGATCGATCACTCCATCCTGGTGAAGGAGCTTTCCGAGAAGGGGATGCTGATCCGGGACTTCGGAAAGAACCGCCGCCTGGAGAACTGCGTGCGCACCACCATCGGGACCAGGGAAATGAATGATGCCCTCTTGTCCAAGATAGGGGAGGTGCTGCGCGAATGCCAGTGAAGATGGCCATTGCCGATTATGGAGTGGGGAACTTGCACTCAATCCGAAAGGCCTTGGAGATCTGCGGCGCAAAGCCCTATATCGTCGAGGATTTGAACGACTTGCTGGAGGCGGAATGCATCATCTTCCCCGGCGTGGGAGCGTTCGACAAGACGATGGAGAAGCTGCAACCGTTAAAGAAGGCGCTCATCGGGAAATTGGAGGACGCCACCCCGTGCCTGGGGATCTGCATCGGCGCCCAGATACTGTTCAACGGAAGCGAGGAAGGCAAGACGCGGGGTTTAGGCTTCTACCAAGGAGAGGTGGTCCGATTGAAAGCGGACCGCGTCCCGCACATGGGTTGGAACCGGGTCGATGGAGAGGATAGCATCCTCGAAGGGATCGAGTCGCCTTATTTCTATTTCGCTCACTCATATCATGGAGATCCATCTGAGGATATCGTGATCGGGTCGACCGATTACTTCGGCCAGGTCCCAACGCTGTTCTTGAAAGGCAATACCTATGGAACGCAATTCCATCCGGAGAAATCGTCTGCCTCCGGTCTCAAGTTCCTGAAGAACTTCGTGAGGTTCGCGGAGGCATGGGTTTGATCGTATTGCCGGCAGTGGACATCCTCGACGGCAAAGTGGTCCAATTGGTCGGGGGAAAGCCAGGAACGGAGCAGATCGTCCTGCCGAACCCATTGGAGGTCGCCAAGGACTGGGAACGCATGGGTGCACCGATGATACATGTCATCGACCTCGACGGCGCACTGGGAAAGGGAGGCAATCCCAGCACCATCAAGAGGATGCTGGAGACGATCAAAGTGCCGATCCAGGTCGGTGGAGGCATCCGCTCCACCGCTATGGTGAACCAGTATCTGGATTGGGGGGCGCAGCGGATAATCGTTGGTACGAAAGCTATCATGGATATCAACTGGCTGAGGGACATCTGCGCTGACCATCCTCAAAGGGTCGTCCTCGCCTTGGACGTTGCCAGGGGGGAGGTCCAGGTCAAAGGCTGGCAAGAATCCTCCCGTATGACGCTGGACCAGATATTCTCAATGATACGCGAGCTCCCGTTGGCCGCGGTGCTGCACACCGATGTGGACGTGGAGGGATTGGCTCAAGGCATTAACGTCCGGGCGGTCAAGAGCTTCGTGGAGAGATGCCCCCATCCGGTCATCGCTTCCGGAGGAATCAAGAACCTCGAGGACGTAAAGACCTTGGGGTCGATCGGGGTAAAATGTGCGGTGGCTGGAATCGCCTTGTATACCGGCAAGCTCAACCCCGCGGATCTGTGGAGGAAACCGAAATGAGCCGAAAAGCGCTCTTGCAGCGAAAGACCAAGGAGACCGATATCGAGGTAAGCATAGAACTGGATGGCAGCGGCAAAGCGCAATTAGACCTGGAGGACCAGTTCTTAGCACATATGCTGGAATCGCTTTCCAAATACGCCTCGTTCGACATCAGCCTGAAGGCGACGGGGGACAACGAGCACCACTTGATAGAGGATGTGGCGATCGTCCTTGGCATGGCGCTGAACCAAGCTCTGGGCGAAGGTCCCATCGACCGCATCGCTTCCTCGACCGTCCCGATGGATGATGCCCTGGTGACGGTGGCGATAGACCTGATCGATCGGCCTTATGTGGACATCGACTGCCCCGATCCGCTCTACCACCACTTCCTTCGCTCCTTCGCCATGTCGTCGGGAATGACATTGCATGTTGTCGCGGTCCGAGGCTTCGACTCTCACCATGTGGTTGAGGCGAGTATCAAAGCCTTGGGCTTGGCATTGAAGGGCGCAGTAAAGCCAAGGGGCTCTCTGCTCAGCACCAAGAGCAAGCCCAAAGTGAGGAAGAGCTAATGCTCACGAAGCGAATAATCCCCTGCCTGGACGTGAAGAACGGCATCACGGTGAAAGGTGTGAGATTCGTCGATCTTCAGGACGTCGGCGACCCGCCGGAAATGGCTGCTGCCTATGAAAGACAGGGAGCCGACGAGATCGTCTTCCTGGACATCTCCGCCTCGGCAGAGGGAAGGAAGACATTGATGAATGTTGTAGAGAGGACGGCGCAGCGGCTATTCGTTCCCTTGACGGTGGGCGGAGGCATCAGGACCAAAGAGGACATGCGTACCGCCTTGAACGCTGGCGCGGATAAGGTCAGTGTGAACACGATCGCAGTGCAGAGACCAGATGTCATATCCGAAGGAGCGGAGGACTTCGGACGGCAATGCGTGGTCGTGGCCATCGACGCGAAGAGAGAGGGCAAGTCGTGGAAGGTCTACACCCACGGAGGGCGCAAGCGCACCGACATCGACGCCATCGAGTGGGCCGCTCGGGCAGAAGGGCTAGGCGCTGGCGAGATCCTCCTGACCAGCATGGACGCGGATGGGACCAAGGACGGTTACGATATCCCGCTTACGGCGAGGGTGGCGGACGCGGTGAAGATCCCGGTCATCGCATCGGGCGGATGCGGCAAGGCGCAGCACATTTACGAAGTACTGACCCAGACAGGAGCAGAGGCGGCCTTGGCAGCAAGCATTTTCCACTACGGCGAGCTGACGGTGCAGCAGGTCAAGGATTATCTAATCGACAAGGGGGTTCTGGTCCGATGAGCGGTTTGAAGTTCGATGAGAAAGGGCTGATCCCTGTCATCGTACAGGATTCGGTGACGAACGAGGTGCTCATGATGGCCTATGCCAATCAGGAGGCGTACGATAAGATGGTGGAAACAGGCAAGGTGCACTTCTTCTCCCGCTCGAGGCAGAAGCTATGGATGAAGGGAGAGACCTCCGGCAACGTGCAGGATATCATCTCCATCCAGACCGATTGTGATTCCGATTGCCTGCTGGTCCGGGTTCGACAGACTGGCGTCGCATGCCACCTGAACCGGCCCTCGTGCTTCGCCGACGTCGTCCATGGGGACGTTCGACCGACCGCCCAGATCATTCCAGAGCTTTGGCGGGTGATCAAGGACAGGAAGGCGAACCCGGTCGAAGGCTCTTACACCAACAAGTTGCTGAGCAACGAGGACAAGATGCTCAAGAAACTCATCGAAGAGGCTGGCGAGACCGCCTTGGCGGCAAAGGGCACCGATAAGAAGATGCAGACCTGGGAGGTCGCCGACCTTATTTTCCATTTGCTCGTGGTGATCGAAGGAAAGGACATCGACATGAACGAGGTCTACCGGATGCTGGCGGAGAGGAGGAAGTAGATGAGAATCGAGCTTCACAGCCATACCCTGCTCTCCGATGGCGAGTTAATTCCCATCGAACTGGCGAGGCGGGCGGCGGTCAAGGGGCACCAGGCCCTGGCGATCACGGACCATGCCTCTTTGTCCAACCTGGACCGGCTGCTCACCGAGGCGAAGCGAGACGTCCCCCTGGCGAAGGAATGGGGACTGGAGCTGCTGGTCGGGGTGGAGATCACCCACGTCCCGGCGAAGAAGCTGGACCTGGTCGTGAAAGAGGCCAAAAAGAGGGGCGCGCAGGTGATCGTAGTGCATGGCGAGACAGTATCCGAGCCGGTGGAGCCGGGGACGAACCACGCCGCAGTCTGCAATCCCGATGTCGATATCTTGGCGCACCCCGGTTTCATCACTCTGGAGGACGTCGAAAACGCCAAGAGGAATGACGTCGCCTTGGAGATCACGTCCCGGAGGGCGCACAATCGCACCAACGGGCACGTTGCCAAGCTGGCGCAGCAGGTCGGGGCGAGGATGGTGGTGGACACCGACGCCCATGGGCCCGACGACCTGATCGACCTCGAGACGGCTTTGAACGTCGCATTGGCAGCGGGGCTGAACAAAGCTGAAGCGCAAAAGGCAGTTGGCCAGACGCCAAGATCGATCCTGAAGAGGGCGAGGTCAAGATGAAGGTACTGAAGTTCGGCGGCTCGTCACTGAAGAGCGGGGAGGGGATCCGCAGGGTCTGCAACATCATCGCCAACGACGACGAATGGAAGGTCGTGGTGGTCTCCGCCATCTCCGGAGTCACGGAGGAGCTGATCACCTTCGTATCCCAGTTGCGAAAGGAGGATGAGGTCGAAGCATTCATCAAGAACATGGAAGAGAAGCATCTGGCACTGCTGAACGACTCTGTGAAGAGCGGGGCGGTGCACAAGGCGGCCTGCGCCAAGATGAAGGAGAAGCTGCTCAAGCTGGAAAGGGCGCTCTACGGTTTCTCCTATCTGGAGGAGCTCACACCCCGGACGAAGGATATCGTCCAATCGTTGGGAGAGCGATTGAGCGTGGTCCTTGTCGCCGCAGCTTTGCAAGATATGGGGGTCAAGGCGGTAGGGATGGACGCGGACGAGCTTGGCATCATCACCGACGGGGTCTATGGCCAAGCGTCAGCCGATCTGGATGCGACCACCAAGAACATAGCGCCGAAGATCAGGGCGATGTTCGACCGAGGCGAGACCCCAGTGGTCACTGGCTTCTTCGGCCGGACGCCTGAGGGGCATGTCACCGTCTTCGGCCGCAACGGCTCCGATTACTCGGCAAGCGTCATAGCGAACTGCCTGAACGCCGATGCNNGTGAAGGAGGCCGTGCCGATCGACCAGCTCTCCTATGACGAGGCGGCCGAGCTGTCGTATTTCGGGGCGCAGGTCCTGCACCCCCGTACCGTCGAGCCAGCCAGGATGAAGAATATCACCATCCTGGTCAAGAACACCTTCAGGCCGGAGCTCAAGGGGACGATCATCAAGCCCTCCGGGGTGCAGCGCGCCCAGACCATCAAATCAATCTCGTTCATGAAGAACATGGCCATCATCAAGATCTTCGGTGCGGGCGCTGGCTACAAGACCGGGGTTATGTCCGAGATATCCCAGAAGCTCACGGACGCCGATGTGAACATCTACTCCGCGGCGACGTCACAGACCTGCATAGCGCTGCTGATCTCCAAGAACGACATCGCTCGGGCAGAGAAGGCGCTGGCGAAGAGCAAGAAGGGCGTCGTCGAGCGCATCGAGATCATTGACGATACCGCGCTGCTTTGCGTTGTCGGAGAAGGCCTTGGATATGAGAAGGGGATCGCCGCCAGGGTCTTCACCGCCGTGGCTAGCGAAGGCGTCAACGTGATGATGATCTCGGCCGGGGCATCCTTCGTGGCATACCATTTCACCGTCGACAAGAAGGATCTGGAGCGCACCATCAAGGCGATACACCGGGAGTTCTTCAATTGAGACCATGAACGCGACCAAGCATCGGGTGGCATTCCAAGGAGTTCGGGGCGCTTACTCAGAGGATGCAGTATGCCAGTATTTCGGTCCAGATGTGGAGTCGGTGCCATGCAACGAGTTCGAGGAGGTCTTCCGCCTGGTCGAGAAGGGCGAGGTGCCCTATGCGGTGATGCCGGTGGAGAACTCCATCGAAGGCAGCGTCACCGTGGTGAGCGATCTGCTGCTCGACAGCGATCTGACGGTGACGGGAGAGGTGCTGGTGGCGGTCAGGCATTGCCTGATCTCTCATCCAGGGAGCGAGCTGAAGGACATAAAGAGGGTTTACTCCCACCCGCAGGCTCTGGGACAATGCCGCGCCTTCCTTTCACGCTACCCACAATGGGAGAAGATACCTTCCTACGATACCGCTGGCAGCGTGAAGATGATCAAGGAACGCGGACTAAAGGAAGAGGCGGCGATCGCCTCCAAGCGCGCCGCCTCTGTCTATGGCATGAAGGTTCTGCAGGAGGATATCCAGTCCAGCCATCAGAACTACACCCGCTTCTTCGTGGTGGAGAAGGCCGGTTCGATCCTTGACCATGGGGACAAGACCGCGCTGGCATTCGCGCTCAAGAACGTGCCAGGGGCATTGTACGACATTTTGGGCATCTTCGCCGCGCGCGGCGTCAACCTGAACAAGCTGGAGTCGCGGCCGAGGAGGGGACGGACCTGGGAATATGTGTTCTATGTGGACATAGAGGGACATGTGAACGACCCCAAGGTGGCGGATGCGCTAACGGACCTGGTGCGCAAAGCGTCCTTCGTCAAGGTTTTCGGCTCGTTCCCCCGCGCCAAGCCGCCGGCTGATTAGGTCGGATCGGAAGGAAAGCCCTAGCGATGGATCCGACGCCGAAGCTCATTGGACTTTCTTGAGCAGTTTGTCCGCGGTCCGGTATTCTCCATCCCAGTACAGCAAAGATTTCGCGCGATCATAGTTCTTCGAGACGTCCGTATGCACTATCTGCCCGAGGAACCAGGTGTGATCACCCACGTCGAACTCTCCCAGGTTGACGGCGCTCACGGTCTTCTTCGCCGAGCCCATCTTCTTACACTCGATGTTGAGCCAGCATTCCTCTACTATCGGGGATTTGACGCGCTTCCCCTTCACCGCGGTGATTCCAGCTTCCTTGAATTTGTTCTTCTTCGCACCCAACTCCTTGCCGCAAACCTCGACCGCGTTCAGGAGTTCGGTCGACGGGATGTTGATGGTGAAATCGTCCGAGTCTGCGATCAGGCGGTAGATATTGCGAGACGTCTTGACCCCAATGCCGACAACCACCGGGAATAGCGAGAACACGTTGAACATCCCTACGGTGGTCACGTTCCATTTCTCCTCGGAGTCGCCAGAGGCGACCAAGAGTATAGGGGCAGGCGGCAGATGAGCGATGGCGTCGAAGACGTCGAGGTCGATCTTATCTGTTTCGGAGGGCATTTCCACACCGAACAATCTATTGCCACAATTAATAGAAAAAGCATTGCTAAAAGGAACGAAGTTCCCGATTCATTCCCGAGATGCTCATCTCTTCCGGATGCAATTGCCTATCAGCCTGAACTCCCCGGACCAATAGAGGAGCGCTTTCTCCCTTTCCTCGACCTGCCTGGACAGAGCATGTACGACTTCACCAAGGAACCAAGTGTGGTCCCCCGCATCGAAGACCATCTTCTTCTTGCATTCCAGGTTGACCAGGCATTCCTCGATTATCGGAGAGCCTATCTTCGTGCCAGGCGTTACCGTGAAACCGCATTCCTCGAACTTGTTGGTCTCCCTGCCGCATTTCTGACCGCAATAGAGGACCTCCTCCACCAGATCCTTGCCAGGGATGTTAATCGAGAAATCGTCATACTTGTTCATCAGCTCGAACGTGTAGCGACATGGAGAGACGCCCACCCCGATGACCGGGGGGTCGAAGGAGAAGACATGCACCAAAACGGCGGTCATGACGTTGCAAGAGGAGCTTGAACCGGGATCCCCCACTGCCACCAACGCGATCGGGAAGGCGGGGAAACCTCGGCATGCCCAGATGGGATTGACCTCCGTTTTTGGCTCCATAAGTACGTAGCAATGATAAGGATAGCTTATTAAAAGCAATGGCACGGATTCTTCGCGAATCGATGAAGTGTATTTGTCATCTTACGAAGCTTCTGGTTAAGCCAGTTAAGATTAGTTTGATGCGTTGCTCAATGTCTTTTTATTCTCTTTGGCTAATCCGCTTAGCATGAAGGCCAAGGCCAAGATCGGCATCATAGGTGGGACCGGGGTTTACGATCCAAAGATGTTCAAACTTAAGGAGACGCTGACACTCTCCACACCGTATGGCGCACCATCCGATGATATCCAGATTGGGGACATGGGCGGGGAGCGTATCGCGTTCATGCAGCGACATGGACCAGGGCATATCTATCCTCCACACATGGTGAACTACCGAGCCAACATATGGGCCATGAAGCAGATAGGGGTGGATCGTATCATCTCTCCCTGCGCAGTCGGTTCGCTACAGGAGGAGTTCGAGCCTGGCCAGATTGCGATCGTCGATCAATTCATCGATTTCACCAAGAGCCGACCATATACCTTCTACGACGGCCCCAAGACCGTCCATATCTCGGCCGCAGACCCGATCTGTGGCGAGCTCAGGAATATCTTCATCAAAGAGGCCAAGAGGAATAAGATACCGTACCATCCAGTCGGAACGTACGTCTGCGTCGAGGGGCCAAGGTTCTCGACCAGGGCGGAGTCCCAAATGTTCCGCGCCTTCGCTGATGTCATCGGAATGACGCTGTGCCCAGAAGCCCAATTGGCCAGGGAGCTGGAGATCTGCTATGTGTCATTGGCGATGGTCACCGACTACGATGTCTGGGCCGAGCATCCGGTCGACGTCGACACCATCCTGAGGACGATGTCGGAGAACCTGGAGAAGATACGCACCCTGATCGTGACCGCGCTCCCTAAGATCCCGAAGGATAGGAAGGTTTGCGAGTGCTGCCAAGCTTTGAAATCAGCCGGAGCTTGACAATAAGAAAAATGTTAGCGAGGTCACAGGATAGAGCAGGTCCGAGCTCGATCCAGCTGATTCATTTGGGAGGTAATCTGACCACCGAGACCCAGAATGTCTCGATGCTCCTCACAACGTCGATGAACTGGTCCAGGTCGAGCGGCTTCGTGATATAGGCATTGGCATGAAGGTTGTAGCTCTTCAGGACGTCCTGGTCGTCCCTGGACGTGGTTAGCACGACGATCGGGATTCGCCTCAGCGACTCGTTGTCCTTTATCTCTTTCAGGACCTGCCGGCCATCCTTCTTCGGAAGATTGAGGTCGAGAATGATCAAGTCTGGCCTCACCGCCTCGGAGTACTTGCCCTTCTTGAGCAGAAAGTCCATGGCCTCCGCCCCATCCATGACGACGCTGATGTTGTTGAGGATCTTCCCTCCCTTCAACGCCAATTTGGTCAATCGGACATCGCCGGGGTTGTCCTCGATCAGGAGGATCTCCACTCTCGTTCCAGCGTCATTCCTTTCTGCCACAGCCCTTACTCCTTTCCAACTGGTATGCTGAAGGAGAAACTTGAGCCTTTGCCTGGCTCGCTCTC
>PMBU01000093.1:14670-18606 GCA_003153895.1 Methanomassiliicoccaceae archaeon
ATTATCGGCTGCTCGTTGGGCTTGCGGTACTTGATGGCATTCCCTATTAGGTTCTGCATCAACTCCACCATTTGGCCGCTGTCGACCTCCAATGTTGGGAGCGCATCGGCGGTGACCTTCGCCTTGGTGTTGTCGATGGCCAGTTTCAAGTTTGAGAGCGCTTGCTCCAGCACCTTGTTCATATCCGTCTGGATGAATTCCTTTCCGCCGGTCTTGACCCTCGAGTAGTCGAGGAGGTCGTTGATCAGCGCATACATGCGGTTCACGCCGTCGATAGCGAAGAAGATGTATTCGTCCGCGTCCTCGTCCAGCTTCCCTTTGTAATCGCGTTGCAGCAACTTGACGAAGCTTGAGACCATGCGCAATGGCTCCTGCAGGTCATGCGAGGCGACGTACGCGAACTGCTCCAACTCTTCGTTGGAACGTTGCAGCTCTTCGGTCCTTCTCCAAAGCGAGGCTTCGACGATCTTCATTCCAGTGATGTCGCGCATCAGCACGAACGCCATCCTCTGATTGTCGATGACGATTGCCTGGATGGTGACCAATACGTCCATGAGCCTGCCATCCTTGGTCCGATAGACCGTTTCGAAAGTGGCCTGACCGGTGTCCATGATGTAATTTAGCCGCTCGTTGATCCTCTCTTGGTCCACCCCGACCTCGATATCACCCATTCGCAGCTTCGAGAACTCGTCCCTTGAGTAGCCTAGCTGCTGACATGCCTTGTCGTTGTACTCCACTGGAAGGAGAGTCTCGGTGTGATAGATGACCACGCCATCAGGCGAGCGTTCGAATAGCGTCCGATAGCGTAGCTCCGCCTTGATCAATTCATTTTCCGCCCGCTTCTTTTCCGTTACATCGACGAAGGAGGAAGCGATGCATATCGGAGTACCAGATTCGTTCTGAACGATGCTTACGTACGCATCCACTGAGAACTTGCTTCGGTCCTTGCGTTTACCATCGGCCTCTCCTGACCAGAATCCCTTGCTTTGCATCTCGTTATTTATCCTTCCGATGTAAGTGGGGTCATCAACGAACTCAGCGATGGGCCGACCGACGATCTCAGCTTGTTCGTCGTAGCCCCATATCTTTGCGAATGCGGGATTGACATATGTGAGCAGGCCGTTGAGATCGATGATGGCAAAAGCCGCCGTCGAGGAGCGGATGGCGTTGTCCTTGATCATCAACTGCTCGTTCGCCGATAGCAACTCCTTGGTGCGATCGTGGACCAGCAGCTCAAGGTTCTCGCGATGTTTCTGCAACTCTACGTTCATTTTCTTGATCTCTGTGATATCGATCGCTATCTCGAACCGGACCATGCGGTCATCTGACCATCTGATTGCCCGGTCGATGCATCTGAACCAATTCTTGGTCTTCTCATTCTGGAACTCCCAGATATATGTCGTCCCGGTATGCTCGCCGAAAATGCGGGCGTTGGTGCAGAACGGGCAGGATCCAGTACGGTTCTGCAATATCTTGTAACAAGGCTGACCGATTCCTTGACCGAAATTCCTTCTGAAGGCCTCGTTCACGTACAACAGCTCGAAGGTGGTCGGGTCTGCGACATAGACCACCTCGTCCATGCTGTCGAAGATGGAAAGCAGCTGTTCTCGCTCCTTTTTGACCGTGTCCTCGGTCCGCCTTCGCTCAGTAATATCATCAAATACCGCCAGAATTCCCTTTAGTTGACCATTGTCGTCTGTCAATGGTATTTTGCTCTTGTCGACCCAGAAACGAGTTCCATCGGCCCCTTGCATTATCTCTATTATATGGCGCCTTGGTCGATTCGCCTCGATGATCTCTTTGTCATCGGAACGGTATTTCTCTGCGTCCCTGCGAGGCCAAGGCAAGTCGAGGTCGGTCTTGCCAACTATCAACTCGGGATTGGCCAGACCAACCTGGCGTGAGAAGAGCCAATTGCATCCCATGTAGACCCCATCTCGGTCCTTCCATGCGATGGATTGTGGAACAGAGTCCAGGACTTGTGACAACATGCTCCGGCTCTGACGCAGCTCCTCGTCGGCATTGCGCGCTTTCGTAACATCTGAGGTTATACCGAGTATCTGGGTCACATTGCCATTCTCGTCCCTTGTGAAGGGGACCGATCGACTATGGATCCAGTGCCAATTGTCGTTGGCATCTTTGACCCGATATTCAATCTCAAAAACGCCTTGGACCTTTGACTCGGAGATGATCCGATAATGTTCGTCGAGCCGCGGAGCGTCATCTGGATGAATGATGATCTGGAATTGATCAGAGCCCATCTCCCTCTTCTGTTCGGGCTGAAACCCCAAGAACTTCGCAAGGGTGCGATTCGAGAAGATGTTCCGCTGCTCGCGGACGTCGTAAATGAAGATCCGCTCGGGGGATGCGATGAGGATCTTCGAAAGCATCTGCTTCGTTAGATCGTTCGGGTCGCCCTCAGTTTGTTTTGGCTTCATTTCGGTTACTGCCTTCCTATCGACGGGTAACGGATGAGAGATCAGTCTCCTGTCGCTTTCTTGTAACTAGAAGCGTCCATCATACCATCGATCTCCGAAGGATCGGAGAGCTTGATTAATGCGAACCAGCCCTTGTCGTACGGGCTCTGATTGATGAACTGGGGATTGTCCTCTAGGACCTTATTGGCATCGATAACCTCTCCGCTCACTGGACTATAGATGTCGGATACGGTCTTCACGCTCTCCACCACGCCGAGAGCGTCCCCCTTCTTGACCTTGCGACCGATCTTCGGNNCAAGGGCATTGCATGGCAAATAATTTATGCAGGCCTCCACATCAATCTTCGGCATGGAATGCGTGGACCCTAAATGCTACAAATTCCGATGATTCTATTATGGTCCTGATGAACATCTCTTTGTGGTTGTTACAAACATCGGACCAGAGCGTCTGAGTAGTTACATTCCTAACATCAACTCCTCCTGACAAACGATTATTAATCCGTGGGTGGTTCGAATCAGCGTTCGAATGAGAATATTGATTCGAGGGGTGGTCCAAGGCGTCGGATTCCGACCGACGGTCTATAGAGTAGCGACATCGCTTGGCCTGAACGGTTACGTACTCAACAATGGCTCTGGGGTCGTCATCGAGATCGATGGAGACGGTAACGAATTCATCAAGCAATTGAAGGTTCACCTTCCGCAATTGGCCCGCATCGATTCTTTGGAGATCGTAGACGATGATTCTTCCAATGTTCTAGAAAAGGGGTTCAGGATACTCCCCAGCCGAACGGGCGTGAAGGGCGTATCGATCCCGAACGACGTCGCAATTTGTGAGCCTTGCAGGAAGGAGATGTTCGATCCCTCAGACCGCCGGTATCATTATCCTTTTACCAATTGCACGGATTGTGGGGCTCGCTTCTCCATCATCGAAGACCTGCCATATGATCGCGAGATGACATCTATGCGCAGCTTCCCCATGTGCGATGACTGCCGCATGGAGTATGAGGGAAAGGAGAACAGGCGCTTCCATCATCAGACCATATCCTGCCCTGTTTGCGGGCCGAAGTACTACCTGATGGACCGGAGCGGGAAGAGGATAGAAGGCGAACCGATCTCCAATTTCGCGGCAAGGCTCCATGAAGGCTCCATTGGGGTCAGTAAGAGCTGGGGCGGGATGCACATTTGTTGCACCCTCGCAACCCTTCCACGGTTCAGGGAGTGGTATAGCCGCAGGCAAAAGCCGTTCGCAATGATGGTGCGGGACATGGCAGCTGTGGCGCATTATTCCGAGCCGAACCAATTCGAGAAAGAACTTCTGCTCTCCTCCCAGAGACCTATCGTCCTGGTGCCGAAAAGGGAGTCCGAGTTCACGGAGCTCATATCACCTGGCTTGAGCAACATCGGGATCTTCCTGCCATATTCCGAGATGCAGCACCTCCTCTTCTCCTACCTGCCAGAAGATGCGCTGATCATGACCTCAGCGAACGCGCCAGGAGACC
>PMBU01000040.1 GCA_003153895.1 Methanomassiliicoccaceae archaeon
TTTCGCCATAGTCATCGACCTCACGCGTTGTCCTCGGCATCGACAAGGAATTGATGGCTAGTCGATACCATGAGAAGGCATGGCGTGACCATGCTATTAGGATTTGGACGTGGAACAGATGCAAGTTGTTTTCTTATGGCTGAGTGTCGAACCTCTTCCATACGAACGTACTGAGAATAAGTAGGTGCCATTAGAAGTCATTATATCGAGAGGATGTCGAATTCCGTTTGTAAGCGAATTGGCTGGTGAAGCAAATGAGACGCATCCTGATCACAGGTTCCACCGGACAGATCGGTTCCGAGTTGACCGTGGAGCTGAGGAGGAAGTTCGGTGGCGAGAATGTTATTTCCACGGGGCATAAGAGGAGACCAACAGGCAGCGCACTTGCGTCCGGCCCATTCGAATTTCTGGACCTGGATAAAGAGGAGGAGATATTGACCATTGTGCGAAGGTATGACATCGATACCATCTATCATCTGGCAGCCATTCTTTCGGCCAAGGGTGAGGAAGACCCCAAGATGGCTTGGAACGTCAATATGAAGAGCCTGATCAACATCCTGGAGGTTGCGAGGAAGGAGAAGGTTGAGAAGGTCTTCTGGCCCTCCTCCATCGCCGTTTTCGGGCCATCCTCACCACGAGATAACACACCACAGGAGACGATTCTCAACCCAACGACGATGTACGGTTTAACAAAAGTAACAGGCGAGCTCCTATGCAACTACTACTTCCACAAGTTCGGACTGGATGTGCGCTCTTTACGCTATCCGGGGATCATCAGCAGCGAGACATTGCCTGGTGGTGGGACGAGCGATTATGCAGTGGCCATGTTCTACGACGCCATCCGCTCAGGCCGCTATGCTTGTTACGTGAGGAAGGATACCGAGCTACCGATGATGTACATGCCCGATTGCATCGAAGCCACGATTGGGATCATGATGGCCGACGCGGGCCGGTTGAAAAGGCACGACGCATACAATGTGGCTGGAATGTCCTTCTCCGCAGGAGCGCTGGCTGAAGAGATATCCCGACACATCCCTGGGTTCGAGTGTACCTATGAACCGGATAGCCGTCAGAAGATCGCCGATTCCTGGCCGAGGAGCGTTGATGACAGTGCTGCCCATAAAGAATGGGGCTGGAAGCCAAAGTATGATATTCGTTCCATGACCGAGGACATGATCCAGAAGGTCAGGGCGAAGCTGTCGAACGCAGGGAAGGGTTAAGTGCTCCTGGATGAAATCATTGTCTCGGGTGATATGCGGTGAGAGACCCGACCTCCTTCCTTCGCAAAGAATATCTCGACCTCGTCAGCCAGGACCTTGATTGGAAACTTCATGTCTTGCAGGGGCCGAGCACCCCCTGGTGCATAGTTGACGGGAAGAAGGTGCTGATGCTATGCTCCAATAACTACCTCAGCCTGAGCAATCATCCCAGACTCAAGAAGGCTGCCATCGAGGCCATCGAGACCTATGGTGCTGGCTCCGGATCGGTACGACCAATCGCCGGGACGATGGACCTCCACAAGGAGCTCGAATCCCGTTTGGCGAAGTTCAAAGGCGTTGAAGCCTCGCTTGTCTACCAGACGGGTTTCGCGGTCAATGCCGGTCTGATCCCTCAGCTGGCTGGAAATGGGGACCTGATTGTGAGCGACGAACTGAACCATGGCAGCATAATTGATGGGGTGAGGCTTTCCTATGCCGACCGCGCGGTGTATAAGCACTCCGACGTCATGGATCTTGCCAAGGTGCTGGATGACGCGGAGCGCCACTCGGCCGAATATCGACGAATCCTGATCATCACCGATGGCGTATTCTCAATGGACGGTGACGTTGCCCCTTTGGACAGGATAGCCAAGGTTGCCAGGGAGCATGGCGCCATGCTTTATGTGGACGATGCCCACGGCGAAGGAGTGCTAGGTGAGGGGGGACGGGGCATAGTGTCGCACTTCCACCTCTCGTCAAAAGATGTCCAGGTGGAGATGGGGACGTTCTCCAAGGCTTTCGGGGTGGTCGGTGGCCATATCAACGGCTCCAAGGACCTGGTCGACTTCGCTTACAATAGATCGCGCACCTGGCTCCTGAGCGGTTCGCATCCTCCGGCAGTCGTGGGAGCATGCATTGCGGCAATAGATGTCCTTGAAACGGAACCGCAGCATGTCCGCAACTTATGGGCCAATACGCTCTACTTCAAGAAAGCCATGGGCGATCTGGGCTTCGATATTGGCAGGAGCGAGACGCCCATCATTCCAATCATGGTGAGAAGAAGCGATGTTGCGAAGGAGCTCAGCGCCAGACTCTATGAGGCGGGGGTGTTCGCCCTTCCGATTGTTTTCCCCATGGTGGCCAAGGACATGGCTCGCATCAGGACGATCATGAATGCTGCATTGACAACCGCCGACCTGGACTTCGCCATCGGCGCCTTTGAGAGAATAGGAAAGAAGTTGGCCATCATCTAGCCACAGAGAAATTGGTTGTTACTAGGAAAAATGAGAACACTTTCCGAGCCTCTTCCTTCCTTTGATACTAGGCAGTTTTTTGTGGATTTTTTTCCAATTTGGATATANNTAATCGGCGGCGAAAGGCCAGAAGAAACTCACTTTGAGTTTCGCATTCGTTGCTGTATCAACAACCCGCGCTTTGCCTTTGGCCGTTTTCAACTTGCCGTTGAAGTCATCTTTATAGCCCGTGTTCAAGACTCTGACTTTTCCGTTCGCAAGCAGTGAATAGTTTGCTGATACGCCAACCAGCC
>PMBU01000057.1 GCA_003153895.1 Methanomassiliicoccaceae archaeon
ACGAAGACGCCGATCCTCGGCTCTTGCCCTTCAACGTCGATCTCCGGCGCCACAACCTTCTCGAAATGCACTCGGTTCCGGAAGACCTGTCCTCCGGCCTTTGAGGCCGCGCCGGACGCTTCCGCGACTGACTGCGGGATGTCCTTCGGGGCGCTGAACGCTCCGGTGACGTAGATCCCTGGTCGGCTGGTCTCCAGCGGGGAATATACTCCGGTCTCGGCAAATCCATACTTGTTCAATTTGAACTTCAGCGCATCGGACAGGTTGTGCGCCGAAGATGGCGGCTCGAAGCCAACCGATAGCACCACCATGTCGAATTCCTCCGAATTGGTCTCAGCGCCGTTTGAGAACCGAACGGTCAGGTTCTTGGTCTCTGGGTCCTCGTCCACCGAAGCCGCCCTTGTACCGCGGAACATGCGGATGCCATACTCGTTCTCGGCCCGGGCGCGGTAGTCTTCGAACTCCTTACCGAACGCTCTGATGTCCATGAAGAACATTGTCGGCTTGAGGCCTGCCGTGTGCTCGCTGGCGATGATGCCCTGCTTTAAGGCGTACATGCAGCAAACGCTCGAACAATAGTTGTTGCCGACCTTCTCGTCTCTCGACCCGACGCAGGAAAGGAAGGCAACCCTCTTGGGGACGACCTTATCGGATGGCCGCTCGACGTGTCCCAACGAGGGACCACTAGCGGACAGGATCCTTTCGAATTCGAGCGAGGTCACCACGTTCTTGAACTCGCCATAGCCGTACTCCTTCTTCAGCCTGGCATCGAATGCCTCATAGCCAGGCGCAAGGACGACCGCCCCGACGTTTAGGGTCTCGATGGTCTCCTTCATCTCGTAATCCACCGCGTCCGCCGGGCAGACCTTCTTGCAGTTGCCACAGCGGCCTTTGGTGAGGAATAGGCACTTCTTGGCATCGATCGAGTACTTCATCGGGACTGCCTGGGCATAGGGCACGAAAATGGCCTTCCTCTGCATCAGTCCGACGTCGAACTCGCTTGAGACCTTCACCGGACACTTCTCCGCGCAAAGGCCACAACCGACGCATCGGTCTTCCCTGACGTACCGAGGCGCCCTTTTCACTGTGACCGTGAAGTTGGGTGCTTCGCCATCCACTTTCACGACCTCAGATAAGGTCATCATTGTGATCATTGGGTTCCTTGCCGCCTCGACCAGCTTTGGAGATAGAATGCACATGGAGCAATCGTTCGTCGGGAACGTCTTGTCCAGTTGAGCCATAACTCCTCCGATACTGGGCTTGCTTTCAACCATGTAAACCTTGAATCCCGACTCTGCGAGGTCCAAGGCGGTTTGGACGCCGGAGATGCCTCCGCCGACCACCATCACTGCTCCTGTTTGCTTTTCCATGCCAGCTCCTCCTTCCCTTATTTCACTCCTTGAAATAACTATTCGTAAAATGCTCTGTCCAGATACGAACGCCCAGGATTTGGACCTGGTCGACAATAGAGCTCATCCTCATGATTTTGCCCATGGTCCGTTCAATCTCCGTGATTTTCCGATATCGCTTCACGAATTCTATATAACGGGGTCGGAAAACCCAGTATATAGACCGGTTTCTGTTCCGGAATAGGACGAAGACATATTAACGTTTTGAAGTTTGTCTTCGATATTCCTGATGAATCCATCGAGTAAGGGTTTCTCATCATCACATATAAGTTCTTCGTTTTTTTGCGGCAGGATTTGGAAGGAGGGGCATGAGCCTCCCATATCACCCAGATTAGTCGATAGACCATTGATCCTTCTCTTTTGTAATACAATGCAAACGACCTGTTCTAATACGAAATCAGCATGAGGTTGCAGCGATATCGTAGGTTTGAATCTAAACAATTGATACGCCGGTTCAGTTAATCGCCCACTCGCCGGCTGATGCGCTCGATGCCCTTCCTACTATCAATGTTAATAGCAGGCAGGCAAAGGCCTTAAGTCAACTCGCCTCATGAAAAGAGGTGTTGATGGAACTCCTTATCGCTATTACATTGGGCGCGCTCGTGGTCATTACGGCCGCGAACGTCCGCAAGTATTTCTCCAAGAATGCTAGCGATAATATCAGAGCGATAATCGACATGCCAACTGACCAGCTGCGCAAGGTGTTAAGGAGATCTTCCCTCGCGCAGAAAGAGAGGCCTAAGGTGATCGTCTCCGGACCGAAGATCAAGCCGATCGTTTGCCAGATATGTCTGGGCAGGGTCAAGGAGGGCTTGGAATACGCCCGTTGCGATTGTGGCAAGGTGTTCCATCCAGTCTGCCTAACTCGGACAGGATTCTGCCCATATTGCGAGAAACGCTATTCGGCTGAAACGATTGCAGAGGGGAACATAATGCGAGCCAGGATGCCGATCGAGCCCAAGGGAAAGGCCAGCGAAATCACCATGCTGTGGCAGTCATCTCTCCTACACGTCTGCCCGGTCTGCGGTCTGGACCTACCTGAGGGCAGCAATGAATGCCGATGTGGGACGGTCATCGTTGGCGACGAGGAGACGTTCGAGTGCCCCTCATGCGGATGCATTGTGCCCCCGCAGAGCATGGAATGCCCCGAATGCCTAGAGCAGTTCGGAATGCTGGAGGAACAGCCCTGTCCGTTCTGTGGGAAACCAATGGAGGAAGGGGAGCTCTGCCCCTGCGGAGCCATGGTAGGGGACATATGCCCAGAATGTGGCTTCAAGCTAGGATCCTCAGAAATGCAATGCGGCAATTGCGGCGCAGCCTTCGAGTTCCTTTAAAAACCCATCAACCCCGAAAAAAAATGNNGTTAACGACAGCGAGATTGCTAAAGACTCAGCCGTAGGCAATGGCTATCTTCCGACCGCAAGTCAAGCCGGGGCTTTCGTTAGCCCGGATGACGAAGAGCTGCGAAAATTGGTAGATCAGCTGAGAGTGAACATCAGCATCATTGGCTGCGGTGGCGGCGGGTCCAATACGATACGAAGGCTCGCTCAATCGGGAATCGTTGGCACTACATTGGTTGCAGCGAACAGCGATGCAAGGCATCTATTATCGATTCATGCGCCGAACAAAGTGCTCCTCGGCAGATCGACCACCAAGGGACTGGGCGCGGGAGCGATACCAGAGATCGGAGCACAATCGGCTCAAGAGGCGCGAGCCGAGCTCGCTAAGTATGTGGAGAACAGGCAGATCGTTTTCGTGACCGCGGGCATGGGTGGCGGAACGGGTACTGGGTCTGCGCCGGTCGTGGCGGAGATGGCCAAGATGGGAGGTGCCCTCGTCATGGGTGTGGTCACCATGCCCTTCAAGGCCGAGGGAAAGGTGAGGTCGGAGAACGCCATACGCGGGCTGAATCGCCTGCGCGAGCATTGCGATACTACCATTGTCATACAGAATGACAGACTGATCGAGCTGGTCCCGAAGCTACCCTTGGAGGCGGCCTTCAAGGTCGCTGACGAGGTGCTGATGCAAAGCATCAAAGGGATCACGGAAGCGATCACCGTCCCCGGTCTAGTGAACGTCGATTACAACGACCTGCTGACGATCATGAAGAATGGCGGCGTGGCGATGATCGGGCTCGGGGATTCGGACGACAGCGACGGCAGGACGGAGAAGGTGGAGAAAGCTGTCACCAGCGCCATGGGCTCGCCGCTTCTGGGCGATATCGATACCTCAGATGCCAGAGGAGCGCTCATCCGCGTTGTGGGCGGACCGGACATGACCGTCACCGAGGCGGAAAAGGTCGCTGAACTTGTCGGCATGAGGATCAACCCCCAGGCAAGGATCATTTGGGGCTGCGCCGTCGACCCGACCATGGAAGGCAAGATAAGGGTAATGGTCGTCGTCACCGGAGTGAAGTCCAGCAGCCTGATGAGCGCCTATAACGCCAAATGCTGAGGCCAGCATGGTGGTCAAAGAGAAACGGGGAAGGCGCAGATACATCGCCTTCGAGGCGATTGGCGCCGCAGATGCCAATGAGCAATTGTCAACGGCGCTTCAGGCCCTCTTCAACCGTTCAGGACAGAGATCGCCCAAACTGATCCAGCTGGAGGGTAGACTAGGCATCGTCCGCTGCTTGGAACCGGAGATGAAGTCGGTCATAGAAACCCTCAACGCTTCGATCGGAGAGGGCGAGAGGGAGATCCGGTTTCGGACGTTATGCACCTCCGGGACCCTCAGGGCATTGCGAGCGCGCATCGGGCTCGATAAGCCGGAAAGGCCCCGAGGATGATAATAGAAAGGAATACCACAAAATGATAGGTTTTTCATGCCAAGCCAGATGATAGTTCTGGCTTGACGTCATCCTCCCCAACAAATATATATCGGTGCAGAACTTTAGGTGAGTTCGTCGAGCTAGCGATAGGAGTGTATTAGATGCAACCAGGACAGATGGCATATGATAGAGCCATTACCGTTTTCTCTCCTGATGGACGTTTGTTCCAGGTGGAATACGCAAGAGAGGCGGTAAAGCGTGGTACGACGACGGTCGGCCTGAAGTTTAAGGATGGGGTCGTCCTCATAGTTGATAAGAGGATTGCGAGCAGGCTCATGGAGCCGAGGTCTATTGAGAAGATCTTCCAGATCGATAGCCATATCGGGTGCGCAACCTCAGGGCTCGTGGCAGACGCTCGGATACTGGTGGACCAGGCCCGAGTGATCGCCCAGATCAACAAGATTACCTATGACGAGGACATGTCCGTCGAGGAATTGGTCAAGAAGGTCTGCGACTTCAAGCAGAACTACACCCAATATGGGGGCGTGCGACCTTTCGGTACCGCTCTCTTAGTGGCTGGTGTGGACGAACACGGCGAGCATCTCTTCGAGACCGACCCCAGCGGCGCCTTAGTCTCTTACAAGGCCGGCAGCATCGGAGCCGGCCGCAATGC
>PMBU01000028.1 GCA_003153895.1 Methanomassiliicoccaceae archaeon
CTGGTCGCGGTGATCATCTTGGGGGTCTTCGCCTTCCGCATCAACAATACCTTCGATTCGCTGGACACCAGTTCCTTGAGGAGGCTGAAGGACTAAATGATCGAACTTCTCCTCATAATACCGGTCATCACGGCCGCATTATGCTTCCTCATGAATCGGGTCATGCACAATCGACGTGCGATAGAGGTCGTCAGCACCATTGGCGCTGGGATCCTGTTCATCGCCGTCCTGATCTTCGTCTACAATGTAGTCAGCGGGGGGGCGATCTTCGAGGGAGCCCTTTTCATGGACTCCCTGTCGGCCTATATGCTGCTCATCGTGTCCTTCATGGTCTTCATCGGGGCGGTGTACTCGGTGGGCTACATGGGTCACGAATACGAGGAGAAGCAGTTCGGGCTCGGTAGGCTGGGGGACTACTACACTTTCCTCCACATCTTCGTCTTCACCATGATGCTGGTTTGCGTCTCCAACAATCTAGGGATCATGTGGATCGCAATCGAGGGGACCACGCTCGCCTCGGCGTTCTTGGTCAGCTTCTACAATCGCGATACGTCGCTCGAGGCGGCGTGGAAGTACATCATCATCTGCTCGGTCGGCATCACGCTTGCGCTTCTCGGCACCATTCTGGTCTACGCCTCATCCGTCAACGTGGTGGGGGAAAGCTCGAACGCCTTGGACTGGACGACCTTGCGGTCGATCGCGGGCAGCCTGGACAAGGACCTCCTTCGGATCGCTTTCATCCTTGTCCTGGTCGGCTATGGCACCAAGGTCGGTTTGGCGCCTATGCATACCTGGCTTCCTGACGCCCATTCCCAAGCACCGACCCCGGTCAGCGCCCTGCTATCTGGGGTGCTCTTGAATTGTGCCATGTATGGTATCCTTCGCTTCCATATCCTAAGCACCGAGGCGATGGGTCCTGGATTCTCCGGATCTCTTCTCCTGCTATTCGGTGTCATTTCCATGGTGGTCGCGGCGGCCTTCATCATAATCGCCAGGGACATCAAGCGCTTGCTAGCCTACCACAGCATCGAGCATATGGGCATCATCGCCATCGGGTTCGGCCTTGGAGGGCCATTCGGCATTTTCGGAGCGTTGCTGCACATGCTGAACCATGCCCTTGCCAAATCGCTCTTGTTCTACGGAGCGGGGAACGTCCTGCTCAAACTGAAGACCAAGATCATGGAGGACGTCAAGGGATTGGGTCAACACATGGCCGCAACCGCGGTGCTGCTCTTCATCGGGATGCTCGCGCTCGCCGGGTCTCCCCCCTTCGGGCTGTTCATTAGCGAGCTGAGCATCCTCTATGCGGCCGTGACCCAGGGGCAAGCGCTTGTGGCCGCAATCTACCTCTTGCTGCTCATAATAATCTTCCCTGCCCTGCTCTGGCACATCGGAGGCATGATCTTCGGAAAGCCCACGGAGGAAGTCCCACACGGGGAGGTCAGTCGGCTCAATATCTGGGTCATGGTCGTGCTGGCGGCAGGGCTGCTGGTCTTGGGCCTGGTGATCCCTGGCCCACTGGCAACCTTGATCGGGCAGGCAACCTCGCTGTTCGGAGGGCTGACATGAACGAGCGGCTGATGGGGGAGATCATTGCCTCCATGACGGAGGAGCTGGCTAGCGGAATCAAAAAGACAGGCATAAGGGGAAATCACGCATGGATGACATTGGAGCAGGCCGTCTTTCCGAAGATCGCCGGTCATATCCACAATTCATGGGGTGCGACGTTGGTCAGCATGCACGCCGTCGACAATCGCTTCATTTCCTCCGATTACAAATTATGCATCGTCCTCGCGTTGAAGGGCGAGGACGATTTCGTGACGTTGGTGACGTCGGTTGACTCCAAAGATACGGTCTTTCCTAGCGTGACCCCTGAGATTCCCAGCGCCGATTGGTACGAGAGGGAGATCAATGATATGTTCGGACTGCAGGCCCGGGGTCATCCGGACCTAAGGCCATTGGTCCTTTACGACGATTGGCCGGAAGGAACGTATCCGTTAAGGAAGGATTTCGCGGTCGACACTGAAGTCCCTCGGACCCTAAGACACTACAAGTTTCGCAACGTCGAGGGCGAAGGGGTTTTCGTCATACCCGTTGGTCCTGTCCACGCCGGAGTGATCGAGCCGGGCCACTTCCGATTCAGTGTCGCAGGCGAACCGATCATCGATTTGGAGCTTAGATTGGGATATGCGCACAAAGGGATCGAGAAATTGTCCGAGGGAATGCCGTACAGCAAAGGAGCGATGTTGGCGGAGCGGATCTCAGGGGACAATGGCTTCGCGCATTCCCTCGCCTATTGCCAGACAGTCGAAGCTCTCGGAGACGCGAAGATCCCGGAGAGGTCGAGGTTCCTTCGTTGCATTTTCGCCGAGCTCGAGAGGTTGTACAATCATCTCGGGGACGTTGGAGGCATTGCTCTTGACACGGCCTTCAGCGTTGGTGCCCAACACGCATACATACTAAAGGAGCGGGTGATGGACATTAACGACCTTCTCTCTGGAAGCCGCTTCCTTCGAGGCGTCAATTGCGTNNGTAATGGTCAAGCTTGATTTCCAGGATTTCTATGAGAATGTGATCAGCACACCCTCGGTAATGGACCGTTTGGAGACGACTGGTGTTCTATCATACGAAGCAGCGAAGGACCTGAATATAGTCGGTCCTGGGGCAAGGGCGAGCGGGATCGACCGCGATGTCAGGCGGGACCATCCATACGCTGCATACCGGAGCCTCAGCTTCAAGGTGCCCGTCCTGAGACAGGGCGATGTCAACGCACGGTTCCAGGTCAAATCGGAGGAGATACTCGAATCCATCAGCATCATTGAGCAAGCGTTGTCCGATATGCCCGAGGGCGAACTGAGAATCAATGTCCCGATGCCGGAACCCGGTCGGACTGCCATGAGCTTGGTGGAGTCTCCTCGCGGGGAACTGGTGCATTGGATCGTGTCCGGCGATGGAAAGCCGTTCAGGCATAAGATCAGGGATGCTTCCTTCCATAACTGGAGAGCGATGGAGGTGGCGGTATTGGGCAACATCGTTCCGGATTTCCCATTGGTGAACAAATCATTCAGCCTTTCGTATTCGGGGAACGACCTTTGAGGTGTGGCATGCTGGACACTATTAGGAAAGGATTGATGGAGAAGGGTGTGGTGACGGATCGTTATCCTGATCTCCCCTACCAGCCATACGACGGCTATCTTGGCATGCCTCTGGTCGCCGAAGCTAAGTGCACGTTCGAGAAGGCATGCGAGCAAGCATGCCCAACTACTGCCATTCACATTGCATCGGACCAATTGAGCATCGATCTGGGTCTCTGCATATTCTGCGGCGAGTGCGCCCGTGCCTGCCCGCACCAGGCCATTGTCATGTCCAAGGAGTTCGAGCTTGCGAGCAAGGAAAGGAAGGATTTGGTGAGGGTCTATGTCGTCCGGCACTGATGAGGTCGAGCGGGGCGGGAGGCAATTGGAAGCCCGCATCAAGAAGGCTTACGGTCGATCGCTGGCGATCCGCGAGGTCGACGCTGGGTCCTGCAACGCCTGTGAGGTGGAGGTAAACGCCCTGACCAATCCGATCCACGACATAGAGCGGTTCGGCATGCACATCGTGGCTTCACCGAGGCATGCTGACATGCTATTGGTGACTGGGCCGGTAACAAGGAATATGAAGCATGCTCTCATGCAAACCTACCGGGCTGTCCCCGAGCCCAAAATAGTAATCGCGATGGGAGCCTGTGCCTGCAGTGGCGGGATCTTTAAGGATTGCTATGCCACGACCAATGGATTGGACAAGCTGCTGCCGGTCGACGTCTATATCCCAGGATGCCCCCCTCGCCCTCAGGCAATAATCCACGGGTTCATGGTCGCCTTGGACAAAATAATGGAAAAGACGAGAAGCGGCCAATTGCCGCCTAAAGAGACTACTTGACCACGATGACGGTGCATCTAGCATTACGCACGACATACTCCGACACTGAGCCGATCAGCACCCGGTCGATGGCAGTCTTCCCAGATGTGCCAACGATGATAGTATCCGCTTTGATCCTTTCCGATGCGGTCAGAATGGTCTCGTACGGACTTCCAGCTTCAAGCAAGGTGGTGACGTTCACGCCCTTTTGTACGCCACGTTCCTTTAGTTTATCGAGCACATCCATGCCGAACTTGATGATCTTCTCCTTGTCCTCCTCTGCCTTGGGGCTGACCACAAAGACGATGTACAACGTGGCTTTCTGCAACGAGGCGAAATCGAACGCATAGTTGATCGCTTTCTCAGAATGCTTCTTGCCATCCGTAGCCAATAACAAATTCATCCTCGCACCTCTTGTATGGGATTGCACTGCTCCAGCTTTTATTCTTTCTCTATCTAATCGAGTCCAGCGATTCGACCGCTTCCCCCTTCGATCGGCCAATAGGCCAGACCAGGAACCTGATAGTCAATCCTGTAATCAGGAGGGTCATCCCGCCCCAAAGAGCGTTGATCATTGGAATGACCTTCATTTGCATCTGGACGGACGTCGCGTTCTTCCATTCGAAGCTGAGATATACGTCCTCAGTCACGGTCTTGTATACATGAACACCAGATTCGACTTTGGACGCATTCGCACCTTTGACGAGATAGAGGTTCGTCAATTCTACCCCGGTCTGCAATACCTCACCAGAATGGCTTATTTCCAGGATTGCCGTCCGAGATTGATTATATTGCCCCCCCGACGAAGCAGGAAGGTCCTTGATGTTCAAGCTCACGAGCCGAATTGAATAGCCCCCTGCGTTCAGCTCGCCCCCAACGCTCATTTGATCGAAAGGCCCCGTCCCAGGATGAACCTGCATGAATGACGAGAAGACGTACCCGAGTAAGAGCAAGGCGATCCCGAGATGGACAAGTTGTGGTCCGAGATTATTGAGAGACTTAAGCCAAGACCCTTTCACGAACGACCTAACGACCCGGTATAGTCCCATGAATACCGCCATCAGGAATGCTGGCAGAGATAATGAGAAAATGATGTCCGAGTCAAGGATCGCACCTATCAGACCAAAGGCCAATGTCAAAACCATCATCGCGATGCCGAGATAGAGCGCATTCCTTGATCCGATTCTCTTCCATGACAAGCAGATCGTCAAGGAGATCATGACCGCGATGAAAAGGAGCGCCATCTTCTGATTGAACTCATCGTTGTTGGTCAGCGCCGTCATGTCCACGTTCTTGAGCAATATCAATAGCATGATAATGATGGTGACAGAGAGAAGGAAGATCGCCATCATCATCGAGCTGGAATCATTGATCTCGAGGGGATTTGCTGCCTTATCTTCTCTTCCAGCCTTGATCCTATTCCGATAGGCGATGAAGGCGGCGATGCACAGGACAAGGATCATTAGCGAAAATATCCCAAGAACCGTTTGGCTGCGGTTCAAAAGCTCCCAAAGTCTCTCTGTTGCTCCGGACCCATTAACCGCTCCGTAACTGTGTACTGAAGATGCCCAGAATCCACCTGCTCGGGTGACGAAGGTGGCGAAAAGTGCCATTTCAAAAGTGAGAATGCCCAACAAGGGCGATAATAAAACATATTCACGATGCCGCGCCAATCGCAGCTGGGTATGCAAGAATAGGGTCAGCATCAACCAGAGCAACAGGGCGGAAGTTTCCAAAGGGTCCCAGCTCCAATAGCCCCCCCAACCGATCACGTAATATGCCCAGATAGCACCGATTCCGATGCCCAGACCTACGAATATCCACGCTAGCCTGCTCCAGAAAAGGGAGAGAACATGCCATCTCTCATCCTTGGTAATGGACCCTGCTAGCGAGGCGGCAAAAGTCGCCAGGCAGAATGCATAGCCAGCGAAGATGATCAAAGGGTGGAGCGCCATCTCCCACGTCTGCAGGACGATCTTCAATCCGAGGCCTTGGCCGAATAAAACAAGCCTCCAACCATCGTTTATCGGGTCCGATATCGTGGGTGCGAAGATGCCAGTCGTGAGCAGGATCAGCATAAAGAGGGCTATAACGCCAAGCATAGCCGTCTGGGAGATGCTTTGGAATCTTTCAGCCATACCACGCTTTTTCTCCATTCTCTGCTCAGCAATCAGCGCGAAGGACATGAACCAAGTCATTATCAGAAAAGAACCCTGAGAGCCTGCCCAGAGCGCGGATATCTTATATGGAAAGTCGAGGTCAGCGGAAGTGTTAGTCCAGACATAAAGATAGCTCATGTCCGAGCTTCCCAGAAGATATAATATGAAAACGAGGACGGCTGTGAGGAGGGCAAAGCTGAGCTTCGTCATACTCTCCAAAAGTCTCTTTGAAATCGCCCAGATCCTCAATAGAGCTAGAACGCGCAGAATGAAAGCGATGCAGAATACTACCGCGGCTAGAAGTAGGAGCGTTTCGCCTTCATTCAATTGAATCCCGGATATTAATTCGAGGTTCTACTATTCTATTTTTTTGAGAGGAACCACTATCCTCAATGAATCCTAGCTTCCTTGCTCAAAACAAAAGGTTTATTTATTTCAGGATTCAAGTTAAAGACGTAACCATTTGAATCCGTTGAGAGGTGGGGATATTGAGGACACGAAAGGCGATTCTTGCTTTGCTAGCATTGATCCTGGTCTTTTCTGCTGTGGCACTTCCTGTCGTTTCCAAGAGTAACTTCAGCGGCAATCAGCAGTATGGCTATTGCGATAATTGCCATTCGGCTTCGAGTTCCATGGCCGTCACAATGGAATCGTCACCTAGCATCTCGAATCCGATCGCCCCAGGTGCCACGGTCACGATATGGGTGAACGCCTCAGGCTCGGTTACGGGTGCGACGCAGGTCGGCGCTTTGATCGCTTCGACCACTGGGTCAAGCAACAGCCTGCCGAGCAATGACGGATGGACCATCCAATCGGATCCGAGCGGGTCAGCGACCATATATAATTACTACAAATTCACCCCATATTCGGGCCAACATTCATTCAAGTGGGTGTTGACCGCACCGCAGGCGACCGGTACCCATTCGTTATATGGAAGGATATTGCACTCTGGCAGCCAGGAATACTTCAAGAATGCTGGCCCATTGACGTTCAACGTGCAGTCCGTACCGGTTGGCGTCCCGCAGGTCACCATCACCTCTCCGTTGAATGCTGCCGTGGTGTCGGGAAGCATCACGGTCACAGGGACCGCGATCGCCGCGAGTGGCGCAAGCATCTCTTCGGTCGTTCTCAACATCGACGGAGCGCAGAAGGGATCGACCACGTCTACCACGTTCTCGTTTGCGGTCGACACCATAACCCTGCTCAATGGGGCGCATACGATCCAGGTTGTTGCGACCGATAACGGTGCTAGGACGGGAAGCCAGTCGGTTACCGTCACTGTGAACAACGCCATTCCGGCGAACCCAATCGTTCTGATCGTTTCGCCCTCCAACGGTCAGAAGGTCATCGGAAGCGTCGCTGTGAGCGCCACTGTAACCGCCGGGCAAGGCGCAACAATTTCCTACGTCTCGTTCAGGATCGGGATCGTTGAGTTTGGCAATGACACCAGTCAGCCTTATTCGGCGACACTCAACAGCAACAGTTATGCTGATGGCGCGCATCAAATCGAGGTCACAGCTCAGGATAACGGTGCGAGGAGGGGCTCCCAGACCATCACCGTGGTCATCAACAATACTGGCAATGCACCAAACATTCCGATCGTGATGATCGTCAACCCGCTCAACGGCGCCGTCCTAACGAGCTCGTTCAACGTCACCGCCACCGTGTCCAGTTCATTGCCGCTCACCAGCGTGGACCTGTTGATCGGAGGTGCCTCTCAGGGATCGAAGACCACCGGGCCATACGTATGGGCGGTGAATGTAAATTCGCTGTCCCCAGGTCCGCATATGATTAACGTTACTGCAACGGACAACAGCGCCACGATGGGCTTTCAAGAGATTTCTGTCAGCGTGACCGGGCATGTCGCTCCGATCGTTCATATCGACAATCCTACGGCCAGCGGTGCATACGACGGTTCGATCACCATCAGCGCTAACGTGACCCCTGGGAATGGGATAAGTTATGTCGTTCTGAGAATCAACGGTCAGCAGGTGGCCAACAGCACGGCGGCGCCTTTCAGCTGGCAGGTCAACACCGCGAATTACCCTGATGGAAACACGGTGGTGAATATCACCGCGGTAGATTTGTCAGGAAAGCATGGGTACTCTGAAATGACTGTCTCGATCGACAATGCAGGCCAGGAGGAACCGTTGATCGAAATGGGCGCCACGATCGTTGCTGGCACCCTGAGCATTATCGCTCTCGTTCTGGTGCTAACCACTGCTGTGATGTTCTATCGCAACAAGAAGGGAGGCGGTTCCTGATGGTCGGGTGGGAATCCATTCATTCCTTGACTGCAGAGATGCATGGAGGCATTTTGACCCTGGCAGCGGTCTGCATCATTTTGACTGCCCTTGCTCAAATTGTGATGCACTTCCAACAGAGCATGCCCAAGTCGATTGTGAAGGCAGCGATGCGTGCCAGAGGATATCTGGATGCAACTGGCTATGTTGCCGTCGTCGCTGGCGTCTTCGCTTTGCTCCTTTCAGCTTTCACTGGCTCACAAGCCTGGCCAATGGATGCCCTTTTGGACAACGCCGTGGTGCGTAACAAGATCGTTCTGACGGTCTTTGCGACCACGCTATGGGCTATGGTTGCCTCAGTCCGTTGGAGGTTCGGAAGACCTCTTTGGACATGTCCATCAATGGCGGCCTGCTACACCGTTCTTGCTATTGTAGCAATGGGAATAACCTCCACAGCTGGCTCCCTAGGCGCTCACCTGACGAAGGGAGAAAGCATCCTCGACTTCGTATGGAACCTTGTCGGAGTCAACGTGTTGCAGGATCTACTGCTGAGCATGGATTTGGCCTTGATCATCTCGATAATCAGCTTGATCGTGATCATAGCCGTCCTGGTAATTCGGAGGCTTTCGGGGATAAGTCAGGAACAGCTAGGTCAGCGCAAATGCACCAAGTGGTCAAAGTGGGACGAGCCCATCATAGGTGAAGAGAAGGTGGCGAAGAAATAGACAGAGGCCCGACTTCCCTATTGGCGATCCGAGGGACAAATTAAATCTATTCACGTATCACTTGAGTAATTCGAGCTATTGCAGAGGGAAGTTGGCAGATGCCTCGGACGCAACAATATCTGACGGGTAAACGATTCCAATCCGGGCACATTTCCATTTGCAGAGAATGGCATTTGAAAAGAGATCGAATAGGGCAGGGAGAATGACACGATGATGACATTGACCGAAGCAAGGAAGACTCAGCTGGATGAGATATTGGACCTGATGAACCGGGAAGCGGAGATGATGCTATATTTCGAGGAGGGGAGCAAGGAATGGAAGCACGCTGAGGACGTTCTCCTCTCATTGAAGCGCTTCGCGGAGAACCTGGAACAGCATGAGCGTACCTACCTTGAGGCTGGTCTCATGGAGCATAAAGATATCCACGACGTTTATTGGTCGGAAGCAAAGTCGAAGCACCAGAGAGAAAAATTCGCCAAATTGGATGCTGAGGGCAAACTAAGAAGCGATGAGGAGTGGCGCCGATCCTGATCTTGGCTGTACGAGTGATACCTTTCGATGGCTCGTTCCACTGATATCGAATTGCACGAAAACTGTTTCAGATCGTTTTGCTTTATGATGAAGCGAGCTTTGCGATCTGTCACGATCCGTCTTTCAATCTTTTAGAAAAATAGTGCACGGTCGGATCGTCCCTATAACCGATCTCCTCGAAAAGTCTCATCGACATATCGCTATGGTCTTCGACAAGGCAGGAGAAAACCTCCAAGCCAAGTGCTTCGAAACGGGTCTCCATCTCCCCGATCATCCTTTTTGCCAAGCCTCTTCTGCGATGATCCGGCCTCACCGCTAGCCGATTTAGCCATCCCTTCCGGCCATCGGTCGTTCCGAACAACGTGCCGATGATCTCCCCTTGGCATACTGCCACCAGGAAAAGGGCAGTCGGTCTCTCGAACTCCTTGGTGATCCTCTCTCGACTGTCGCGCCCGTCCGGTCGGAAAGGAAGGCCACAGCTTCGCCATAGTTCGATGACCTGATCGTAATCACCTATCTGGAAATCGCGTAAGGCGAAACCTAACTTGGAACATTCGCATTCCCGGTTCATTCTTTCGAGAGATGATTGGCGCTGAACAAGATAAAACCGGTCAAGCCTAGTCCGATCGAGGCAGCTCCCAATGACCAAATCAGAGAAGTTACTTCGCACCTCAAGTGCATTATTCCCTGACCACGAAATGGTCGAGATCAAGTTGCTTACGGCTTGCCTCGATTTTTGAGGTTTCGACGATTGCTTCGAGCCACAACTGCGCCAGGAGCTCGTTAGTATGCGCACGATGGCATACGACGCAAAGGGTCTTGAGGTTGGACGGGTGATCTCCTCCACCGCGTTCTCTCGGCACTATGTGGTGCACCTCCGTGAACCAGGTGGGGACATCGGCCAGAGTTTTATTGCACTCTTGGCAATGGGATCCATCTCGTTCAAGGACGCGCCGGCGCACTTCCTTCCATCCCCACGTCTTCAGTGCAATCGGCATGGCTTCATGGGGCAAATGCTCACAACTGCCAGTATCGCTCCATTTGCCATTCTGCTCAAAAGCCTTCTGGATGTCGCGAGAGATCAGACATCGTTCGAAGTCAAAAAGGGTTGAATGTCTTCTTCCGCACCGGGCGCACCTTCCAACGAAGGACGATCTGCCTTTCGCAATGTCCAAACTGATCTTATGATCCCATGCTCTATGCTCGCAATTTTTTTCGATCTTGCCATCGCACATCATGAGCTCGGGCTCAGGACCAAGCTCGCCGGCGAGGACCCATGCATGATGTTCCCTCAGGCACAGGGAAGTCCTTCGAGGGCGGTCTTGGAAATGGCACCCGATCATATCTATGATATCGAGCCTCCAACTAAATTAACCGCGCGGGACGGATATCAACAGCAGGCTAAATCTCGCGGGAAGGACGAAGCCTTTCAGCTCAAACCTCGACGAACGTCTTTCTTATCCAGGCAAGTATGTCATCACGCATGCCTCGCATGTCGTCCAAATGCCCTTTTTCATTATTCGGAGTCCCTTTCGGGGCGTTCACGCTGTGGTGCAGATGCTCCGTGGCGTCTGGGAAGAAGGGGCAGAAGTCCTCTTCATCTCCGCAAAGGGTGACAGCGTAATCAAACCGCTTACCTGTAAACTCGTTGAGGTGCTTCGCGCGATTCTTCGAAATGTCGATGCCCATCTCCTTCATCACCGCTATCGAGTAGGGATTGATTTCTGTTGGGCTGCTTCCTGCACTGCTCGCGTCAATATTATCGCCAAACATTTTATTGGCAATTGCTTCCGCCATTTGCGACCTGGCGCTGTTGTGAGAACAGATGAATAGTACTTTCGCTTTCGTCATTTCCTGCCTCCTAGGGAATGGATGATGGGTCCCACGAGACCCTCCTCTCCTTATCGATGGAATCGATCTCCTTCATGTCTGAGTCATCGATCTGGAAATCGAAGACGCTGGCGTTCTCAATGATGCGCTCCTTGTGCGTCGATTTCGGGATCTCCACCAATCCATGCTGCAATCCCCAACGGATCATGACCTGGGCGGATGTTTTTCCGTAATGGGAGCCGATGCTCTCCAGGATCGGAGAATCTAGCTTCCTAGCGCGGGACAATGGGCTATAGGCTTCCATCTGTATCCTCTCCTTCTGGCAGAACTCCAGCAAATCCTTCTGGAACAGCCAGGGATGGAATTCCACCTGGTTCACCGTGGGAATAACCTCAGCATATCCCAATGTCTCCTTCAGGTGCGCTATCGTGTAATTGCTCACCCCGATCGCCCGGCATTTCCCATCGTTATAGAGCTTCTCCAATGCCTGCCAGGTCTCTTTCCTCAATCCCCCTCCAGGCCAATGGATCAGATATAAGTCGATGTATTCCAAGCCCAGGGCAGCCTGGCTTCGCTGGAATGCTTTGAGCGTTCGGTCGTATCCATGGTCATTGTTCCAGACCTTGGTAGTGATAAACAATTCTTCTCGGTCCAGACCGCTCTTTGCCACGGCCGCGCCCACATCCGTTTCATTGCCATACATGCTGGCGGTATCTATCAATCGATAACCGGCGGCGAACGCCTCAATGCAAGCGGATCTGGTTTGGTCCCCGGATGACATTTGGTACACCCCAAGGCCAAGGATCGGCATTTCCGCACCATTGTTTAGTTTCACCCTGGTCCCGATATTGGTTTTCATACCCTTACCTATGGATGAAGTTGCAGTCAATGGCATATAAGCTCGCGTATAAGGTTCATGCAAAGTCAATTCGATCTCGCACGATGCTTAAGAATTATGTCCACCAGGTGGCAAGCTTGCGAACCTTATGCCTTGAGCACGCTGTCAAGGCCGTTGCCTTGGATATGGATGTATGGGATATGTTTGAGGAGGACTTCCCCATAGTGGGTCATCGTATAGATATCGGGGCTGGGGAATGAAATGCCATCGAAAGGAAGATCGTATCTGGTGCTCATGAACTGGACCAGATTTACCTGATCCGCATATCCTTGCAATTGCTGCCCCAAACGGTCAATGCCTTCCTCCGTTACGTAACCAGGGATGATCCGAAGGAATATCCTGACCTTCTGGCCTTTCAAGATCTCCAGGCTCTCCTTCAGCGAGCTAAGATAGGCCTTTGTCTCCTCTTCGTTCAATTGAGTGAGCCTCTGATACAAAGCAACGTCATCCAATGGGCCCTTGATCTCAATGATGTATCGGGAAACGAAGCCGACCGTTTCCTTGAGCGCCTTGGGATCTGCACCAGTGGTCTTGAGAGTGATCTCCTTTCCTCTCCATTTAAGCATCTTGATGAGGTCGATGATCTCCTTCTTCTGTGACATCGGCTCTGCGCCGCCGATATAGACTTTTTTCAGTTGAATGTCGGAGAGGAATGCCAAGGTCTTTTCGTAGCTGCTATCAACCCGAGGTAAGGACGCATGCCCACAATAACGGCACTTGAGCGGACATCCTGATATCTCCAACGTCCCATTCCCGATCTTCTTCTGGAGCGAGATCAAGCGCACGATACTTCATGTCATTTTCTGATGATAATCCTTGCCATCACAGCATCATGGCGGAACGGAAAGCTCGTGCTGCTTGCGTGATGCCTTTTCATCGGTCAAGCCTCAGGTTTGCTCATCTCAGATATTGGTTCCAATGATTTCCAAGTTTGAGCCTGCGATCCTCGCCTACTGTACATATTTAGAATTGCGGCAAGGAGTTTTGACCGGGGCCTAAAGCCCCGTCTCTAGATCAAGGGCGATATTCTTTGACCTTCTCCGCCATATCCAGCAAGCGCGCCTGGACCAGATAGTTGATCGTCCCTTTCTCGAAGGAGCCATCCGATTTGCGCTCGCCCGCCTTCACATCTGTCAAGACCTCGATCCCTTGTGCGATGCTCGCCACTGGGTAGATGTGGAATTGGCCTTTCTTCACGGCGGCCACCACTTCGTCCTTGAGCATCAGGTGCTGGACGTTGCTTTGCGGCATCATCACTCCGTTCTTGCCATTCAGTCCCAGCAGCTTGCAGACCTCGAAGTAGCCTTCGATCTTCTCGTTGATCCCTCCGATGGCCTGCACCTCACCCTTCTGGTTGACGGAACCGGTGACGGCGATATATTGCTTGATCGGTTTATCGGCCAGCGCGGACAATATCGCGTATAGTTCGGTGGACGACGCGGAATCGCCATCTACTCCAGAGTAGTTCTGCTCGAACACCAGCTTGGCTGTCAAGGACAGTGGCGATTCCTTAGCATACATTCCGTTCAGATATCCACTCAGGATCATGACGCCTTTTGTGTGCGAGGGGCCGCTCATCGCCGCCTCACGCTCGATGTTGACGATGCCTTCCTTTCCTACTCCTACGGATGCAGTGATTCGGCTTGGCATGCCAAAGGCGTAGTCTCCAGTTGACATAACGCTCAGCCCATTGACCTGGCCAGCCTTCATTCCTGCCACATCGAGGATGATGATCCCTTTACCTATTGCTTCTTGGATCTTCTTCTGGATAATATTTGAGCGGTAGACCTTTTCCTCCAGAGCCTGGTTGATATGTTGCCGCTTGATCAGCTTGACCTTGGCGGTCTTCGCATAGAAATTCGCCTCTCGGATAAGGTCGGAGATATCTGAGAACAGGGTCGAAAGTTTCGCCTGGTCATCCGCGATACGGGAACCATGCTCGACCACCGCCGACAATGCTCCAGGATCAAGATGGAGCAACTTCTCCTTTTGGCAAAGGGTGCAAACGAATTGCGCGTATTGATTGATGTTCACCTTGTCGCGCTCCATGGTGGTATCGAAGGCTCCCTTGACCTTGAATAGCTCCTTGAATTCCCGATCTGCAGAGTAAAGGACCTCGTAGCTGTAAGGATCGCCTAGGATGATCACTTTAGCATCGAAAGGTATCGCCTCTGGGCGCAGTGATTTCGTCATGATATATCCGAATTTCACAGCCGGGTCTTCGATCTCCAACTTACCTGTGGACAAGGTCTGCTTGAGGCTTGGCCATGACAGTGCATCAGCGAACAAGCCTTCCACTGGCACAACCAGGAACCCTCCGTTGGCCTTGTGCATCGCCCCAGCCCGGATCATGGTGAAATCGGTGAATAGTGCTCCGAACCGAGCTTCCTTTTCAGTCGCTCCGAACAACCTGAAATATGAGGGGTTTGTCTCGATGACGACCGGCGCTCCAACGGTCTTCGAGTTGTCGACGATGAGGTTCACGGCATAATTATGGGCCGGGCTGTCCACTTGGATTGGTATGCCCATCGGACCGGCTTGTTTCTGGTCTCCGGTCAAAACGCCAGCAAGGTTATCAAGGATATTCGCTTGCACCTCTGCCAGGAATGCGATGACTTGCTCGAACGCTCCGAACTTCTCCCTCAGCAATGACATGCGAGGCTCGACGATATAGGAGGCGACATCTCGATTCAGTTTGTTTACCCTTTCCTCCGCCTCCTTATCCAGGTCCCTGAGCAAAATGAGGTTCTTCTGCACATCCAATTGCAACGCATCCCTTTTATCCTCGATTTTCTTTCTGGCCTTCGTTGGCATGTTGGCCAGGTCTTCCTCGGTAATGGGTTTCCCGTCGACAACCGGCACCAATAACAGCCCGATCGGGGACTGAGTTATCTGGAATCCGGCTTTGGAGGTCATTCGGCTCATATTGGCGACGAACTCCTTCCGCTTCTCGTCCAGGCTATGCAAGGCCGTGGAGCGTTGTTGAGTATATTCGTTGCTCTCGAAAGCCTCGCGCAATGCGGTCGTCAGACCCAAGACGAGCTTCTCCATCTCTTTCTTCAGGTCCGCACCCTTTCCGGCCGGAAGTCGCAATGCACGGGGGCTGGTCGGGTCCTTGAAATTGTTCACATAACACCAGTCATCCGGTGCGCCCTTCTCCTTTGCCAGTTGCTCAATGAAGCTCACGATGGCGGTCTTGCGCCCGGTTCCTGGGAGGCCAGCCACGAAGATATTGAATCCTTGATTTTGGATTCGCAGGCCAAATTGCAATGCTCGCACAGCTCTATCCTGGCCGATAATCTCCATCAGAGGAGACAGCTCCTCAGAGGATTTGCATTTGAATGTGAAATCTGGGCAAGTTTTGCGACATTGCTCGGTTGAGAGTTCCTTGATCATCTACGATTACCTCGCAGCGAAAAGATTGCACCTTCCCCCTTGTAAAACCTACTATCGGTCTTAGGAAGTTACGGGGGTAGGCACCAGCAATAGCAAAAAGTATTATCCGACCGGATAGCGTTGGTCCAGCAATGGCGGGCAAGCAGGGAGCCAAGAAATTCTTTGGCAAAGACCTCAATTCCATCAAATCGGCTATGCTGCTGCGATTGGCCCAGAGCCCAACGAGTCGCACGGAGCTTTTAGCGGAGTTGAAGGAACAAGGACATGATCCTCGAGCGTCGACCCATGCATTTAACGAGCTGGTCAAATGCGGGTCTATACGGATCGAGGGAGACAGGAAGGGAAAATGTAGCCTGCGCCAGGACTTCCCCACTTTCAAGACGACATTCAGCCTTTGTGCCGCGGACGGGAAGGAGATCGACCTCCTGGCAACGCCATACTCAAAGTCGATCCTCAGCGATGAGGTTTTCCCTGTTCTAACGAGAGAGTTCGTCCGCTCCGCGATATTGTCCACGCTCATGTTGCTGACAATGCCCCCGGTCGACCGGGCTAAGAATTCCTCATTACTGCTATTGCACAGGACGGTCTACAACGACCCCTATACCTTGGCCGCCATCCAAGGGATCGCAGGTTCCCTTGAAGCCATCGGGTTCTCGGATGCGCTGAAGAAGAGCCTGACCGGCCTCAAGGCCAAGCAAGAGAGGGAATCGGAGACCCAATCAAAGCTCGAAGAACTGGCCGAGGATTATCTATCGCGTTTCCTCGGCAAGAGGACCCCTTTGCCATCTGCGCTCGAGGGTTGCCAATCGCTCCTGTTCCCAGAGAAGGAAAGGCCGGAGATGCTGAAGATATTACGTCGATCCCCATTCGCATTGAGCTTTGTGATAGCCAATGAGGATATGTCACAGGGGACGGTCATGTCGATCATCACCCCGCTCCTTCTGCCGGCCCTGGAGCACATGTTCACGCTCTTCGCACTGTTTAAATTGTTCTCGTCCTCGGACGTCGAAGCCTATATCGAAGATAAGAAGAAAAGGGCCGACAAGGAGTTCAAAGAGGTCGTGGACAGGAGGAAGGCGGGAATGCAGCAGCCCTCGCACCTTCTTCTGGCGCTTCGCTCCTGCCGCATGGTCGATATGCCGTAAGTGAGCCTCGATCCGCGGTTAGCATGACAGCTGTATAAATGAAACAAGGCCATCTGGATTGTTGAGAATAGATAGGGGCGCTCGAAGAAACGGCGAGCGCCAGTTTCAGAAAAGTTTAGCGAACGAAATCTATCCCTTCGTTGCTCTTACGGCTCTCGCTCGAATTGCTGGTTCCGAGCTTATCCGGACGTATGCCCAATCTGGCGGCGACATCGTCGCTCCCTCCGTTGAGCATGTATTTGGATTTCGCCCCGGTGAATATCACCAGAACCTGGACCTTTCCAGTGTTCTCAGGGTCGATCGAACATCCCCAGATAAGCCTGGCACGGGGGTCGATGTTCTTTCCTACCAACTCGGCCGAGCGTTGCGCCTCCTCAACCGTCATGTCCGGTCCGCCAACTACGCGGATGAGCGCTCCCTTGGACTGCTTGACGTTGATATCTCCCAGCATGGGGGAATTGAGCGCCTCGTTGACCGCCGCCTTGATGCGGTCGTCCGAGTCCTGGTCGCCCTCGCCCATGCCGACGAAGGCCACTCCGCCCTCGTTCATGATGGTCATGATGTCCGCATAATCAAGATTGACCAATCCCGGCTTGGTGATGATCTCGGTCAGTCCCTTGATGGTCTGCATGAGTACCTCATCGGCCACTTTGAACGCTGCCTGGACCGGAAGCTTGGGGACGAGCTCGAGCAGCTTGTCGTTAGGCACCACGATGGTAGTGTCGGTTACCCGACGGAGCTTGTCCAACCCATCAAGGGCGTTCTCCATCCTGACCGTTCCCTCGGATTTGAAGGGGAGGGTGACGACTCCGATGGTGAGCGCCTTCAATTGCTCCTTGGCGATCTGCGCCACGAAATGCGCTGAACCGGTGCCGGTCCCGCCACCCATCCCAGAGGTGACGAAGACGATGTTCGCTCCATTCAAGAAGGCGCGGATTTCCGGCTCGTTCTCTCGTGCCGCCTGCTCTCCGACCTCTGGAATCGCTCCGGCGCCCATACCTCGAGTGGAAACCTTGCCAATAAGGATTTTCGTCGGGGCATGAACCGTCAAAAGGTGCTTGGCATCTGTGTTGATGGCGGCCAATTGTGCCCCATTTATCCCAGCCTCGACGCAGCGGTTGATGGTGTTGCATCCGCCCCCGCCACAACCGATGATCTTGATGCTTACCTCAAGCTGGGCTGCGATCTTCTTGATCTCTTCGTCGGCCACGGAATCGGATCCGACGGCCTGCACGGTCGCTGCCTGTGCCTCTTTCTGTTTAATGTTCTCAAGCGCGTTTTTTACCAAGGAGTTTGGCATATGCATCCCTCGTAGGACATTTGTCTGACGCACAATATAAATGTTGGCATCCAAAAGCGCTGAAAGCCGAAGAACGAACAGCTCATTTCTTATTGAAAGTGCCTATCGGGTATCTACCGGGGGAAGAGAACATAGGCTCCGATGCTAGCCGACCGAAGGGGATTTTTCCGAGGGTACCACTGCAGGTAAAGCGTCTGATTTATCTCACCTCGTTCTCCTCGGTCGCCTATGGCTATCTGATGATGTCCGTCGCCGCCTACCTTCCCGAGGTCGGAATCACCTCCGGCCAGGTCGGTCTGTTACTGGGTCTTAATGGGGCGGCACTGGTGGTCACAGCGGTCCCCGTCGGCTTGCTGGCGGACCGGATCGGGCGGAAAAGCATCTTCATCTGGGGTCTGGCTGGCCTCTCACCGATCATGCTGGTCTACGCCTTCACCACGGACTTCACCTTTTTGGCGATCGCGTCGGTCTTCGCCGGACTTGCGGAAGGGGCTTTCTTGAGCACCTGGAACGCGATGATCGCAGACCAGACCGGCCATGGCGGTCGGGAGGAGGCGTTTTCGATGAGCTTCATTTTCAACACCTCCTCCACGTCCATCGGGTATGCCTTGCCCTTGGCTTTCCCAGCTCTTCAGGCTTTAACTGGCTTGGATTCCAGAGGGATCCACTCCTCGGTCTTCTTCGTCCTTGCCATCGTGGCCTTCATCTCACCTTTGGCATTGCGCTCGATGCTTCGCCATTATTACGATAGGGCCGAGTTCGGCAAAACGAGCATCAGGAAGATACGCAACCTTAGGGTCATTCTCAAGTTCTCCGCCATCAATTCTCTCATCGGCCTGGGAGCGGGGTTCGTCATCCCCCTCATTCCAACCTACCTATTCTTGCGCTTCAGCCTTCCTGACACTTATACTGGGCCCTTGCTAGCCTTGTCCGGAATCACGATCGGCCTGGTATCTGTTTTCAGCCCATGGCTGGCCCGCAAGTTTGGCATCGTAAGGGCGATCGTCCTCACCCAAGGGATTAGCACGGTGTTCATGTTCGCGATCCCTTTCATGCCGGATGCGTCCACGGCCGCAGCGGTGTATCTTGTCAGGGCTGCGCTCATGAACATGGGCGGGCCGTTGGTAGACACCTTCATGATGGGCATTGTTGCCAAAGAGGAGAGGGGGGTAGCGAGCGCAATAAACATGGTCATATGGCGTTTGCCAAACTCCGTCACAACGATTGCTGGTGGCATCCTGTTGGCCAGTGGGCAGTTCGTTCTGCCTTTCATCATCGCAGCCCTATTCTACGTCCTCGCGATAACGCTCTTCTTCTTCAACTTCAAGGACGTCAAACTGAAAGGTGAATGAGCATTCCACTTCCGGACAGATTAGTGTTCCGTAGTCGATGATCATAGGTCCACGCTCAACAAATCATTCGCGACAGCCTTTTATCTTAGACGCATGAATCAGACCCATCAGTCATGTCACTATTCAGGAAGAAGCAAGACACACCAATCAAAGGACAGAGCAATGTTATTGACCTTTCAGAAATCGATTTCGACGACAGCGTCCATAGGAATGAAATTGCTATCGTGATGTTCTGCAGGCCGACATGTCCACATTGTGCGCGAATGGAACCCGTTTATCAGGAACTGAGCGAAGAACTGGTCGACCGGATACTCTTCTGCAGAGTGGACATAATGACCAATGCCAGCTTAACTCGAAAATATGAGATCAAAGGAACACCCACGTTCGTACTGATCAAACAGGGTTCGGTCGTTAGGTCAATGGAGGGGGAAATCCCCAAAAACCTTCTGAGAGACGAACTGGTCAAGCTGCTCTAGGCATCCCATTTACAACTTGAATTGCCTCTTTTGTCCGAAGTGCCCCTGATATCATCTTACGAAAGTGCCCTTCCTTAGCTCACTGGAGGCTTCGCTCAATTCCTGTTCGGTATTCATGACTATTGGACCTCCCCAAGCAATCGGCTCTTTGAGCGGCTCACCCGATGCCAGGAGGAATCTTGCGCCTTCTCGGTCTGCTTCGAACGCTACATCCTCGCCTGGCGAGATGATGGCCAAATGACCCGTTCGGGCAATGGATCCTTCGCCATCGGAGACGCCGCCTTGGAAGACATATGCAAAGGAGTTCCTTCCATTTTGAACGCGGTGGGTGAATTTGCTTCCTCCTGGCATAAGGACATCGAAATAGTCTACAGGCACCACGAGGTCCTTAACCGGTCCCTCGACCTCGGACAATCTTCCGGCGATGATCTTGACCTCGATCCCATTCTCCATTTTGACCTTTGGAATCGCGTTGGAAGGAATTCCTCGATATCGAGGCGACATCAGCTTATTCTTCTTCGGTAGGTTGACCCAGAGCTGGAACCCTTGGAGCATTCCGTCATACCGTTCAGGCATTTCCCTATGTATGATCCCGCTGCCTGCCGTCATCCATTGGACATCGCCGGATTGGATGGTCCCTTTATTGCCTAGGCTGTCCCGGTGCGCGATGCTCCCTGAAATCATGTATGTCACGGTCTCCATTCCGCGGTGGGGATGCTCCGGGAATCCAGCGAGATAATCGTCCGGATTGGAGGAATGTATGTCGTCAAGCAAAAGGAAAGGGTCGAGTCTTTCAATCTGGTCATTGCCGAACACCCGATATAGATGAACCCCTGCCCCATCCATCGTTTGCCTACCAGTGAGTACCTTTTCGAATGAGCGGTTCTTGGGCATGATTGTCTAGTCGTTCGCCTGGGGATATAAAGGATATGGCCTGGAGAATTTCTCAGAACCCGAATGAGGTCCTCTCATCGATCACCGAACCATTCTGTCCTTTGGCGAAGTGGTTGTCCGCCTTGGTGTGAGCTGCCATCGATGGAAATCAACTTATCGCCACGACTCCCTCGAACCCGATAAAGATGATTCTTTTTAAGGGACCTGGGGCTGAACATTTTCGTTTTCGCGCCTCAGTCGGATCACCATTGAACCGGGTCAATCACCCTTTTATGGAAGTTGAGCCAATCTTTCAGCGCACATACCATGACACTTGCAGAGTCGATCGCCAAAGACGTCATTCGCGGAATGGACAAGCAGGAGAGAGAGCGCATAATTGCATTGATGCTGGACGAATTCCTGCATTCAATGACAATGGAGGAGCGCAAAGAGATGATGGCGAAGTTCATTCCAGAGATCGTCAGTCGGGTCATGGAAGGGGTGTCTCCCGAGGACCGAAAGACAGTTCTGGAAGCGGTAATTTCGGCCATCCATCATCCCGAGCTTCATAGCAAAGAGAAGCGGCCAGGGCATGAAGGGAAAGACGCCAGATAAGGTCATTTGGATAAGTGAGAAAAGGAGTTCATATGGACTGGATTGACGAGACCATTGCTATCGGGAGCTGGTTTGACGCCCATTGTGTTCGCATCTTGAGGAGAGAGAAGATCGATCTGATAATCGATTCAAGAGCCCTATTCACGAAACCCCGCAATTATAAGAACGAGCCGAACTCCGAGCGGGTCATCAAGGCAGCGGAGATGCTTCTTGAGCTTTCCAAGCTCAAAGTGAAGGTGCTTGTATTCTGCAGACACGGGAAGGACCGCAGCCCATTCCTTGTCGCGCTCTACTATAGCAAGAAACACGAAATGTCCATTGATGAGGCTTACCAACTCATAAGGAGCAAGCGGCCGAGGACGGTATTTCATCCCGAATGGGTCGAGATGCTGGGCTCCCTCAAGCCAAAGTAGAATGTCTTCGATCGCCAAGGCAGTACGTAGGCATTGAGAACCGTGCAAGGTCACTGCCGGCTAGCACAGGCCAGCACCGCATCATCGAGCGCATAGCGGAGCCTTGGGGCGACCAGGAATATCGAACCATAGCCGAAGAAGTTCTGCTCCGTGACGTCGTAAATCGCCAGACCGCANNTTCAATGGCATTAGGACCTCATTCTTCATCTCGCCTATCCGAGCCTTCAAAATACTTAGCGCCATCCATCTGCTCGAGATGCCCTGGAAATGCCTCATGATCACCAATTGCGCAATGAAGATTATGATCAGGTCTGGAATGTCGAAGACCAATGGCATATCATCTTCGGAGAAGAGCTGCAGGAGCGTGTTTCCAGGAAGTAATATAGCTCCGAAGAAGAGAACGACGCAGACCAGGAGCAGGACTCCGACCAGGGCTGAAAGGAGGACGAATTCGAGCTTGTTGTTCGAATGCGCCTCTTTCAACTTCGCCCTGATGGTCCTGGCGATTCTGGTGATCCCCTGAGCATGAGGCTCCAGCACGAGCATGAGCACGTAGAACAGGAGGATGAGGACGATCTGCGNNGAGAAGATTATCGAGAAGCTGAGGGCCAAGGGGACCATTCCGCCGAGGAAGATGGTCAATCCGACCTCTATCGCCAATCTCCTTCTCCTAAATATCAAATGGGTGGCGATCTCCTTGAACTGGACGTAGAGCTTTTGGACGTCGATCCTGTCCTTGATCTTCGTCTTTTCGACAGTCGTTGTCGGGATCAACAGGATGACGAAATTATAAGAGTACAGCAAGATTCCAACGATCAACCAGAGGAAGAGGGTGCTGGGCTTGAGATAGATCAATGCCGCCCCGACGACTATGAAAACGGAAGCGAGCAGCGTGCCAAGGACCTGTCCTTTCGATCTCTTCTTGACCCTCTCCACGAGCCCTTCCTCTCTCTTGATTTCATCCTCCACTTCCTTCCTGAAAATGGTCAGCTCGTCCGCGCTGCAGTAACCACCCTCATCCCCCCATATGTTTATTTCGTCCGTAATCTACCTGAGAAAATCACCCATTATAACTAATTTGCTAATGCGTCGCCGATGCGACCGACTGAAGGCGCGCCATATAACGGTTATATTTCATTTCATGACCAGGAGCGAGAACAGAAAACGATATTAAACCGTGGTTGGCTTAGAACATCGGGTTTGGAATGGGCAAAAAGGAGAAGGTAGCATCGGTTCTCCAATTGGTCGGTGGAAAATCGGAGAACGTCGAGAAGATAGTGGACGAGCTGGACAGTTTCTTTGAAAGCCTCAATGCTGAGATGGAAGGTTGGAAGATATCGATGGAAGAGTACCCGGACGGGACCAGGATTTTCGCCCGGTTTCAAATGCTATTGAAGAAGTAGGTGCACCTTGAGCGAAGAAGAGCAGGCTAAGAAAAGCAGCGATGACGAAAAGCCAGAGATATGCACGAATCCGCTGCTTTGCCCCGAGGAATGGGAGAAGCATGAGGGAGAGAGGATCCTAGGAGAATATCACAAGGACGGCACTGAAGGGATCTCAACAGAGGAGGCGGACCTAGCCTCATTCGAGAAGTTCTGGGACAGTAAAAGTGACGGCAATCTAAGCAGCGAATATCACAAAGAAGGGGCACCCCATCTGCACGAGCCGAAGATGGCCATGCAAGAAAGAATTGTCCAGGCTCAGAAATCAAGGATCGAGGAAACGCAGAAAAGGGACGAGCCAGTCGCAGGAAAGCCAGTCAAAGAGGAATTGAAGATTAGCGAGACACTTCCGGAAGACGCGGTCGATAAATCGACCATCGACAGGCCGATCGATCTCCATACCATCGAGGTGATAAGCTATGCAGTGGTCCGCGCACTTTTCAGCCAAGGAATTACCCTGCCGATCAAGCGCGAGGGTATAATCGATATGGAGTTGAGGGTGAGGGGCAAGGACATCATCATCGACACCAAGGAATTGTTCCCGATCACCGTTCCTGATCTTGTTGTATGGCGCGTGATCTATGCCTACAAAGGCAAGCCGGTCGCCGAACTCGGCAGGGGAGTGAAGAAGGGACTCAAGATTCATGGTTTCCGGGGTTTGGTGATGCTCGTGGATATGTGGCGCGGGAATAGGCGGCAGCGCAAAACGAAGAAGAAAATTGAGCGAGCTAATGCAAGGAAAGAGGCGGGCTAGAAATGACTGAATTGAGCGATCCCCAGCCAAACATACGGCGTGAGCTGTTCCGCGACTTATTGCAGCGGATCCGCCTGATCATGAACGAGCAATACAAGTTGAAGGACGTTTCAATCAGACCAATTGGTGCAGGGGGATCCAGACTCTCGGTTCCAGTGAAGATCAGAGGGATCAATGAGCAGGGTGTGGTGACTGTCTATTTTGCCAAGATAATCGGTAATAGCGAAATAATCACGGAGCGCACGATCCAACTATTCAAGAACCTATATCTTGCGACGAATGACAAGGAAATGATGTTCGGGGCCGTCCAATCTCCAGAGGAGATGACCAAGTATCAGTTCCGAGTGCTCCAGTCGATATATGATCTTGGAATCCCGACCGCAAAGCCGTACGGTTATCATTCGATTAACGGGACCTTCTATCTGCTGGTGGCGGAGTTCCTCAATGCCAAACCGATCTCTTCGGTGAACGAGGTAAGTCCAGAGATATTGGAGACTGTGTTCGGTTACCTTAAGAAGATGCATAAACAGGGAATTTATCACGGCGACATCAAACCTGAGAATATCATGCTCGGCGATTGCATCTATATCATCGATATAGGCAATCTATCGGAGACAGCCTCCCCCAATCTAAAACAGGCATATGATTTGGCATGTCAGATAGCATCCTTCGTTGGATGCTGCAAGCTCGAGACGATCGTTGAGATCGCTCGAAAATACTATAGCAGCAGCGATTTGAAAGCAGCAGCAGAGTTCATGGACCTGGTTCAGAAGCGACCGGACATCAATCTTCCAGATGAGAGGAAGAACTATCTGATCAGCCTCATCAATGGTCGATGAACTCTGATTAAAATATTCGATCTTAACTCTATTACTTCTCTTCCTTTTTCTTCACCAGGGCGACCGCGTGGATTTCGATCCTCATGCCATCCTTTGTCTCCTCAACCGAGAACTTCCATTGCTCGAGGACCGCCTTCATATCCTTGAACATCTTCTTCAAATCTGCGCCTTTCTCGCTTAGAACTTCACTTACGTCCTTATCAGCCATATTTTTGCCTCGGGCTCATACTATTGAAACCCGACCCTTATTAAAGGTTCGGGCGGGCCAGCGCCAAAATACTGGCTCATTGGAAGCAAAAACGGGTCGATGACAGGGCCAGTTTTTGCCTTTCCGCCATTGAACCCGATAAATGGGTGTATATCGCCTCTCAAAGCCTTTTGACCATTTGCTCATAGGCTTTGGTATCATAGTTCAATCTCATGCCAGTATAGGTCAGTCTCTGCACCTTGCCAAGAACTTCTTTGGAGCTCCAAGGCCGCCCATAGAGGCCGCCGATCACCATGGCTATGCCTGTATAGCCGTTGGGGTCCCGACCATCCAGTTCATATCGGTCATTAAGGTAGAGTGCGTAAGCGAAAGCCTCCTCCGGGCTATTGGTCCATTCCAATATTTTGTCTGCCCAGTACGCCCTCAACGACCCATGGATTGTCCCCGTCTTCATCATCTCCATCTGAGCGGCGTTCCAGAGCGGGTCATGGGTCTGAGCTTTCTCGAACTGCTCTAATTTATAGATATGCTCGCGCCGGTCAGAACGATGGTCGTTGAGTGACTTCCTAGCCCATTCCGGAAATGCCCCGACAGTGTCATACTCGGGTGTGCGAAGGCAGAAATTGTCCGAGAGCTCTTTCTTGACGATCAATTGGTCCAGGAACATCTGCTTCGCCGCCTCGGGGGCATCGGATTCCTTTACTCTTAGGGCGACTGCCTGGGACGAAAGCTGGCCGAAATGGAGATATGGGGACAGCTCCGATTGTCCTCTAGTAACAGGGTCATTTATCTTCTGATGATAGCTGGTCAACCGGTCCTTGATGAAATTAGCCACAACGGTTTGGGCCGCTGCTTCTCCAGGCTTGAACCCCTTTACCTCTTTTACACTCAGATCGATTTTCATGTTGGAAAGCGCCCCTTTCCAATTGACATGCCGTTCTTTCGCTGTCCAAGGTCGATGCATCCTCTTCATCAGGGGATACTCGATCATGAACTCGTCCAGCAGAGGCGTTATCCGAGCGCGGAAAGTGGCATAATTGGAAATCCTTCTTTTTGAAGTTACCCAGCAAGGAACGATGTTATGCGCGTCNNTCGATGGGAATCTCGACCTCGCCAGCAAGCCGCCTCTTCCATGCTCTTGTGATGTGAAGCGGGTCGAAATCCGTGACCACGATTCCCGCTCCGACCGAGTGCAGGAAGGAAGGCATGGTTATCTCTGGATAACCCTCTAAGAGATAGAACCCGATCCCATACGATCTGGCTTTGCCTTCCAGTTCTTGAAGCCCCTTGATCATGAAGCCATGTTGTCTGAGAGTTCCTCCCAGGAA
>PMBU01000012.1 GCA_003153895.1 Methanomassiliicoccaceae archaeon
CATCGTAGAGAGAGTTCCCCAACCATCCCCATTCTTGACCGGTCCAGCATCCTTCTCATGAATGAAGGCCTTCGCTCCGGTTTTCTGCATGATCTCCGGCGCTCCTCCAGTATGATCGAAATGACAATGGGTGAGAATGATCCGATCCACCTTTTTCAATGGTACGTTTTTTTGGATCCATTGAATGGTATGAGTATTGCATCCTCCTGTCCCGGTATCGACGAGAATCGGTCTGTCTCCGCCGATAAGCAGGATGTTGCAATCAGAACCATTTCCTGGAAGGAAGTGAACGGTCATTTGGATTTCTGAAGCTGGAAGCATTATTTAACCTCTTCCCCACCTGCTAATTGATTGTTACTGCACCTTCCTTCGAATTCCATTTATCATAATGGTCACCTCCAAGCAATGAATTATAATCAATTTGAAATTAAAATAAATGAGGGAACTTCCGAAAGGCGGTAGAAGTCAATAATAAGGTAATGGTGGCTCTATTCAACGGGGTCTCGCCTTGATGCTGATAGAATCCTCGGGCAAAGAGCTGTTCAGAAAATACGGAATTCCCACTCCAGAGGGTTATGTTGTCAATGACCCAAAGAATATCATTTCAGTCAGCAGGCCAATGATGATTAAAGCTCAAGTCCAGGTCGGTGGAAGGGGGAAGGCAGGCGGTATCCGATTCGGCTCCACTCTCGAACAGGTCCAGAAGGCCGCACGCGAAATACTCGATCTTGAGATATCTGGAAAGGCGGTCACCTCGGTCCTGATCGAAGAACGACTGAACGTCTTCCGCGAGATCTATATCAGTATGACGATGGACCGGAGCAGGCGCCAGCCGATACTGATGATCATTAAGCAAGGTGGAATGGACGTCGAATCGACGCAAGAGGAACAGGTGAAGACTTGGACCATCCATCCTTTCATCGGCCTGGGCGACTACATAGTCAGGGAGGCGGCGAAGCATCTGCAATTGGATGATTCGCCGACGAGGCAGCTCTCTGAGATTCTGAAGCGACAATGGAGGCTGTTCTGGGAGATGGACTGCGAGCTGGTGGAGATGAACCCTCTCGTCCAAACGGCGGAGGGCAAGTTGGTGGCCGCCGACGCGAAGGTGGTTATCGATGAAGACGCGGCCTATCGCCATCCAGAGCTGGATTTCCGTGAGTTCGACCGCACTCCTTTGGAGCAGGAGGCCCGCGAGAAGGGGCTCGCCCTGGTAGAGCTTGAAGGGGACATCGGCGTATTGGCAAACGGTGCTGGCCTTACCATGGCGACCCTTGACATTCTCTCATCCTTCGGCGCTCGTGGCAAGGTCTTCTTGGACCTTGGAGGAACGGACGATGAGAAGGTGGTAGAGCAGGCTATGATGCTAATGTCCAAAGCGATACCTAAGGTCATACTGGTCAATATTTTCGGAGGCATTACCAAATGCGACACCGTGGCGGATGGCATCCTTGCCGCCCGGGACGGGCTGAGCATCAACATTCCCATCGTGGTGAGGATCAGGGGAGTGAACGAGGAGGAAGCGCGACTTCGGCTGGAGAAGGCAGGAATAGTCGCTTTCCACGAGCTAGGCCAGGCCTGTGAGAAGACCGCCTCATTGCTGGAGGAGGGCTGAAGATGTTGATCGGACTGGACACCAAAGTCCTAGTTCAGGGAATTACCGGCCATCAAGGTGAATATCATGCCAAATCCATGCTAGATTCCGGCACTAAGGTTGTTGCGGGAGTGACGCCAGGCCGTGGAGGCTCCAAAGTTCAGGGGATCAGGGTCTATGACAGTGTGATCGCGGCCGTCAACGCCACCGGAGCAAACGCTTCCGTCGTCTTCGTGCCAGCCAGGTTCGTCCTCGATGCCGTCCTGGAGGCGATCGATGCTGGCCTGAGCACTGTGGTCGTCGTCTCAGAGCATGTTCCCCAGAAAGACACGCTGATCATGATCGAATATGGGCGTCTGAAGGGCTGCCATATCCTCGGCCCCAATTGCCCAGGAATCGCTTCATCCCGATACGGGAAGATGGGGATCATGCCGACCCAGATATTCAAGAAGGGGAAGACCGGCGTCGTATCCCGCAGTGGCACGCTGACCTATGAGATCGTCAGTGCGCTGAGCGAGGCGGGCATAGGCCAATCCACTTGCATCGGCATCGGCGGGGACCGGATCGTCGGGACCTCGCTCATCGAAGTGCTTGAGGAGTTCGAATCCGATCGCGAGACCGAGAATATCGTCCTGGTCGGAGAGATAGGCGGGAGCGCGGAGGAGGAGGCCGCTCGGATGATAAAGGAGAGGATGAGCAAACCAGTGGTGGCATACATCGCAGGGAGGACCGCCCCACCAGGCAAACGGATGGGCCATGCCGGAGCAATCATCTCTCGCGGGGCAGGAACGGCGTCTAGTAAGATAGAGGCATTAAATGAGGCGGGAGTGAAGGTNNAATAACGGTTCTAGAATAAGCGGAATCCGCAAATAAAAACCAGAGCAATCCTGTGAATTTTTCGAGAGGAAAAGGTGACTTCCTGTCGTCATTTATGAATGGACAAAGATGGTGTTTTCCAGCGGCCAAGCCAGCATATCCGGGATAAACAATCGCGAAACTGTTAAATAGCACCCCTATACTAGGGGTAATTCCCGCGCTCTGGGGAGCATGGGCGGGTTCCAACTCTGCATGCGGTACCAGCTTGGAACAACGTATAAATATAACCTCGCGCATCGAGGGGCTCACTGCGCCGCGCCATACTTGGAAGCGGTGAGTTGTTAAGATGAGAAGTGCACCCGGGAAGTGAATTCTCGGGGAAGTGGAAAGAGCGGTGGAGACAAGGAAGGTGTTTCCGTGGGCTCGATGATCCAATCACACGCAATCCTGGACGTATGTTAAGCCGACAGTCAGTGGCTTATTTATTAAGCTGTTTGGGGAATCGCTCGGCTCGAGCGCCGAAGAAGGTCGTGTCAAGCTGCGAAAAGCGCCGGGTAGGTGCAAGAAGCCTATGATCCGGTGACAGCCGAATGGGACTTCCTAGTCTTCGGACTGGTCCGGAAGGATCGGGAACGCGGGGGATCGAAACATCCTAGTACCCGCAGGAAAAGAAATCAACCGAGATGCCGTTAGTAAAGGCGATCGAACGCGGCACAGGGTAAACCGAACGCCTCTTCGAAAGTTGAGGTGCGTGTGGTGTTGTTGGACTCAAGTACTTCCTCCTCGGTGAATCAGAAGTCAACTGGAACGTTGCTCCATAGAGGGTGATAGACCCGTACGAATAAACCGAAAAGAAGATTTTGGGTATCCAGAGTACCGCGCGTTAGATATCGCGCGTGAATCCGGGGGACACTTACCCCCAACCCTAAATACGTCTCGAGACCGATAGCGCAGTAGTAGCGTGAGTGAAAACTGAAAAGTACCCTTGACGGGAGGTCAAAAGAGCGTGAAACCAGACAGCCATATTCAGATACGGCATGAAAGGGACGAAGCCGCAAGGCAGACCAGTGTCGTATCGTCCGTTTCGAATAACGGGCCAGGGAGTTCTGATCAATGGCGAGACTAAGCTCGAAGGAGCGGAGTCGGAGGGAAACCAAATGTCCGCAACATCGCAAGATGTGAGGGACTAGGTGGGCTCGCCTGGAGTCATTGGTGGGAAACCCGAAGCCAGTTGATCTATGCCTGGATAGGTTGAAGCCCTTCGAAAGGAGGGTGGAGGACCGAACCGGTAATGATGTGCAAATCTTTCGGATGATCTGGGCATAGGGGTGAAAGGCCAATCTAAACTGGGAATAGCTGGTTCCTCCAGAAACTAGTCGCAGCTAGACCTCAACCGAGATAGATCATGGGGTAGAGCACCGATCAGGGTCTTAGGCCGCGAAAGCGGTCGGATCCTTGTCGAACTCCGAACTCGTGATCATCGTAGACGTTGGGAGTGAGGGCCTCTGGGGTAAGCTTGGGGTCCGTAAGGGAATGCAACCCAGCCTGAAGTTAAGGTCCCTAAATTCCGGCTAAGTGTAACATGAAAAGTAGTCTGTAGTCCAAGACAACCGGGAGGTGGGCTTAGAAGCAGCCATCCTTTAAAG
>PMBU01000107.1 GCA_003153895.1 Methanomassiliicoccaceae archaeon
CCATTCTCCACAGGGGTGCATGCCAGCCCCAACTCTGCATCTCCATCCGGAGGAGGATTCGATTCCATGCTATTGCTCGGAATCGGCCTGGTGATCATTGTAGTGGTAGTGGCAGGTCTGGTCTTTTTCATAAGGAAGAAGAAATGAGTACTTCGACGTGCAACCAAACCATTTGAAGGAAGGCCGAGTCCTTCCATTATTCCATTTTTTAAAAGAATTGTGTGAATCGTACCCTCAAACTATTTTATCATGCCAATCAATCGCTGAACGATGTCCAACGAGGAGATCGAGAAGACCGTCAGGAAGTACGCGCTCCAGAATGCGGTGTTCTATGGTGGTAAGGCTAATCCGAAGGCGGTTTCAGGCAAGGTGTTGGCCGAAGAACCGGAACTTAGGCCGAAGGCCAAGGAGATCATCCCGCTCATCAACGATATCGTGGAGAAGGTCAACCGGATCCCGGCCGAGGAGCAACGCCGGATGCTGGACGAGATCGATGTAACCCTCAGCAAAAGAGAAGTGAAGGAGAGAGTGCATGGCCTGCCTGATCTACCTGGAGCAATCCAGGGCAAGGTGGTGATGCGCTTCGCGCCTGGCCCTTCCGGCCCATTGCATCTTGGACATACCAGGGTCGCGATCATCAATGATGAGTATTGCCGCCGATACGATGGCACCTTCATCAACCGGATCGAGGACACCAACCCTGACAGAATCGACCCAGACGCTTATGAAATGATCGAAGAGGACCTGAAATGGCTTGGGGTCAGGGTAGACAAGACGGTCATACAGAGCGAGCGCTTCGAGATCTATTACGATCTTGCCAGAGAGCTCATCAACATGGGCAAGGCTTATGTCTGCACCTGCCCGATGGAGGAATGGCGCAAGCTGAAGGAGGAGATGAAGCCCTGCCCGCACCGAGAACTGCCGCCATCAGTCCATTTGGACCTTTTCGAGAAGATGCTTGCCAGACAGTTCGAAGAGGAGAAGGCGGTGGTTGTGATCAAAACCGACCTAGACCATCCCAATCCAGCGATACGCGACTTTGTGGCGTTGCGCATCGTGACGTCGATGCCCCATCCTCGAACAGGGGACAAATACTGCGTCTATCCTATGATGAATTTCAGTGTGGCGGTGGATGACCACTTGCTAGGTCTCACCCACGTGATTCGTGGAAAGGACCATTTGAACAACACCCATCGCCAGGAATACATCTTCCGTTATTTCGGCTGGAAAGAGCCCTGGTATCATCACTACGGCCTGGTCTCGATCCCGGAGACCATACTCAAGACCTCCACCGTTGGCAAGGGCATCAAGGAAGGAGAGTATTCCGGCTGGGATGACGTGCGACTCGGCACCGTCAGGGCGATGGCCAAGAGGGGCATTCTACCGGAAGCGATCCGCGCATACTGGATCGATTGCGGCATTAAGGACGTGGACGTGGAGTTCACCTGGGACTCGCTCTTCGCTTACAACCGCGACCTGGTGGAGAAGGCTGCCGACCGGCTGTTCTTCGTTTGGGATCCCGTCCCGATCGACATCTATGGGGTGGAGCGCCTAGAATCCTATGCCCCCTTGCATCCGGAATTCCCGGAGAGGGGGGTGCGCAGGCAGGTCATGGAGGGCGAGCCGATCCGCGTCTATGTGGTCAAGGATGACCTCGAGCTCTTGAAGGAGCGGGGCAAGATCCGTTTGAAGGACCTGTGCAACCTGGAGATGAAGGACGGCCGAGTCACTTACATCGGAAACGATCTGAGCATCCTCAAGGAGAAGGTGAGGATCATCCATTGGGTGCCACAGAACTCGATTCCAGGTGAGGTGCTGATGCCCGACGGCAGCATACGGACCGGGCTAGTCGAGCCGATCCACAAGAACGAGGACGGTAAACTGGTCCAGTTCGAGAGGTTCGGGTTCGCCCGCATCGGCCAGTCGTCGCCGAAGATGATCGCCTATTATGCGCATCCATGATCAGTAGCCGAACGCCGTCAGCGTCAGGTTAATCAGGCCACCGAGCAGGAATGCGAGCGATATTGAAGCAAGTGTGACCTTCAGCGTATCCTTCCAGCCGAACTCCCTTCTCATTATGGCGAAGGCAGAGAGGCAAGGCATGTACGTTGCCATGATCAATGCAAAGATGAAGAGCTGCTTGGGGCTCATCACGACTGCGAGATTCGCGGTCCCGAAGAGCACCACCAGCAGCTGCATTGACATCTCCTTTCGCAGGATCCCGAATATCAATGCCACTAGGATCACCGCCGGCAGCCCGAGGAACGCCACGGTGAACGGTGCGAAGGGATCGATGAGCTGGTTGAGCAGTCCGTAGCTCATGAGGAGCTCGAGGATCAAGCTGCCGACGAGCAGCAAGGGGAACGCCACCTCGAAGAAGTCCTTGGTTCGTGTCCATGTCTTCCATAGCACGTTCTTAGCACGGGGTAGAGTGAGGTCCGGTATCTCTATAGCCAGGCTGGTAGGCTCGAATTTCAGCGCCCGGTGCAACATCCTGCCCAGCATCACCAGGATGAGGAATAGGATGACGTAAATGGCGATGGCGTATCCTAAACCGGCGAAGGTTCCGACCGTTCCCAGGATGACCGCCGTCTGAGCCGAGCAGGGGACGGCCATGACCGTGATTATCGTCAGTATCAGGCGCTCCCGACGGGATTCCAGCACTCGTGTGGCGAGGATGGCCGGGACGTTACAGCCCATGCCCACGATCATGGGGATGATGGCACGGCCATGCAGCCCGATCCGGTGCATCAATCCATCCAGCAGGATGACCACTCGCGGAAGATAGCCGGTGTCCTCTAGCACGCCCAGCATCAGATAGAAAGTGACGATGTAAGGGATGACGATGGAGATGATGGCCTGCAGGCTCAGGTCCAACCCTCTGGCAATCGCCTCGCCTATCTGTCCTCCGATCGCCCCCTCCAGGTCCAAGAAGAAGTTGCCAAGAAGAGCTTTATAAGCGCCGATAAGCACCGATTCCAAGGCGCCGCCTACGAAGACTATGCCCAGCAGCAACGCGGTCAGGACGCCAAGCAATATCGGGATCCCGGTGATCGGCCTCAGCGTCAGGTCGGAGAGGCGGTCGGCCCGACTGCGCGGCGCAATCCTCGACCCAACGACCTCGCGGGCGATCCTTCCCGCCTCGCCGAACCGATCGCGGTTGATATGGACCTCGATCTCTTCTGCATGCTCGGCCTTGAAGATCCTCCGGGAATGCTCCGTCCGTCGCTTGAGGTCGTCCGAGAATTTCTCAGTGAAATAACTGTTCCCTTCCAGGAGCTTGATCAGCGCCCCCCTGATGGCAAAGCCGGATGCTTGGCTCGATGCTTCCCCGGACATCTCTTCCAGGATCAATTCGATGTGGCGATCATAGGGGACCTTAAAGTCTGTGGTTCGGGCCTGTCCGGAGACCAGGACGTCTACCAGGGTGTCAACGCCCTCTCCGGTTATCGCAACGATCGGAACTACCGGGATGCCGAGCGCCTTCTGCAATAGCTCGATGTCGATGGCAGAGCGCTTTCTCGCCACGTCCATGAAGTTGAGCGCCAAGACGACCTTATAGCCCAGCTCCATTATCTGGAAGGCGAGCACCAGGCCGGACTCCAGGCGGGTGGCGTCCGTAACTGCGACCACACAATCCAATTTCTTCTCTGCCAGCAAGCGAGTGGCGACGACCTCGTCCTCGGATATCCCGGCGAGGGAGTAGGTCCCCGGCAGATCATGGAAGTTGAGCCTCACTCCGCCCTTGACCACGGAACCCTCCTGGAATTGGACCGTTGTCCCGGGATAGTTCGAGCTGATCGCGCCTATGCCAGTCAGTCGACTGAATAAAACCGACTTCCCCACGTTTGGCTGGCCGACCAGTCCGATCTCCATGCAACCCCCGGTTCAGCCTGAGTTCTTGCTCTTGCGAGCGGTCTTCGCCTTGCGATCGTCCTTGTCGATCAGGACGAGGTCTGCGTACTCCTTGGCCAAAGCGATGCGTGAGTCCTGCAACTTGACCAATATCGGCCCTCCGATAGGGGTGTGCTCTTCCACCATCACATCCCTCCCGGGAACGAAGCCCATCGATATCAGCCGGCGGATGTTGTTCGCCTCTTCGCACTTCAGGAAGGCGATGCGACCGCCCTCCCCCTCCTTCAGGTCCTTGAGGCTGATTGGCGGCTTGCTGATGCAGCTCGGGCAATCTTGCTCCTCGCAAATCGGAATTGGATCCCCATCAGGGCAGAACTTGGGATTATTGGTCAACTGGCAGATCATGCATTCCGAGTCGTCGGATATCACATGCTCTAGCCGACAGGCCTCCTCGTGACTGCTGGTCGGATGCTTCACCCCGACCACGTCGACCAGGAAGCGCTCTAGGAGCCGATGCCTGCGCTTGATCCTCTTCGCGATCTTGAGCCCCTTGCTCGTGAGCGTGACGCCCTGGTACTTCTCGTAGACCAGGTATTCCTCTCCAGCCAGCTTCTGGACCATCTCGGTGGCGCTGGCGGGAGCGATTTTCATCGCAACGGCGATGTCCGATGTCTTGGCAGGACCGCCCTTCACGGTGAGGTCGAAAATGCATTCAAGGTACTCCTCTGATATCTCGCTCAGCATGCCTAATGCCTCCATCCAATTGATATTAGGTTAACCGAAATATCCTATTTAATATTTAGGTAGACCGAAACCTCAATGCAAGTAAATCTCTCCGATTAAAAATGGTTCAAAGATTGGCAAAATGTCTCTTAGATATCGCGGAACGGTACGATATCGCAGCAACCACAGCTATGGCACATGGTCTGGAAGGTCAACGTGCTCAGCTGATACTTCTCGAGGATGCGCTTCTGCTCCTTTGCCAAGCGGATCAATCGCTCCTCTCTGATCGGCTCCAGCTTTCCCAGGACTTCCTCGAGCGAGTGCCGGTTGAGGTCATTCACCCTCAATGGCCGCAGCGTTGCGACCACACCAATGGCTGAAAGTGCCTTCATTCCGGCCAGGGCATTCTCGTCGCTCTCGCCCATTCCGATGATGATATTGGAACAGACCTTGCCCTTTCCGAAGACCTGCACGGCGTGCGCGAGCGCCTTCATGATCCATTCGAGGTCCAATTCCCCGCAGACCTTCCGAAAGATGTCTTGGTCGAACGTCTCTAGGTTCATTTTGAACTCATTGGCCCCCGCCTGCTTCAAGCGGTCGATCTGCTCAATCGAATCGACGTACGGCTCGACCCCAATCGGGATGTCCTGGCCGAGAGCCTTTCGCACCTCAGTCACAATATAGACCATCTTATCGACGGTGATCCCAGGGCTCTTCACCACTGCGCTGGTCAATGCGACCGCCTTGAAATCCGGCCGTTTTGATGAGTCGAGGATCATCTTCACGATCTTCTCTGGCGTCAGGTCCTTCGTTATCTTTTTTTCCAGCTTGCGGGAGGTGCAGAACTTGCAGTCATAGATGCATTCCGTCTCCACGTTAAAGAATGCCTGCTCAGGTGCATGGAAAAGTGTCGGCTGGATCTCAACAGTTTCCAAGAAAGGCTGGTCATGATAGGTCAGAGAATAACCCTTCTCCGTCTCCAGCAGCTCGAATTCACCTTTCTCCATTGAGATCGCCTTCTTGACCCGATGGCCTCCGAACGCGATCACGATGCCAACGGTCCCGGCTCCCGGGCCTGCGGTGGAACGACTCGGTGCGAAGGGCAAACGGACCTTGGAGGATAGCTTGACCGCCCCGCTGGTAAGCAGCTTGGCCTTCTTGGCCGCGATATCCTTCAGACCCGCTTCCATTTGGCACCCTCGGCCGAGTCCTCGAGCTGGATCCCGACAGCGACCAATCTGTCCCTGATCATGTCCGCCAGATCGTAGGCTTTGCGCTTGCGCAATTCCTTCCTTACATCGATCATGATCTGAATGACCCCGTCCAGGTCCTCCTGCCCTCTCGATGTGGATGGCAAGATACCCAGGACCTGGTCAGTCTCCTCCAAGAAGGTGAGCGTCCTCCTGACGCCAGAGGCGCTCAACTTGCCTTCTGCCATTAACCGATTGATCTCCCTCACCAGGTCGAAGATGACCGCTATCGCCGCCCGGCTGTTGAAATCGTCGTCCATCTGGGCGATGAAGCCCGCCCGCGCCTTCTCGACCAGCTCTTGCGCATCGTCCGTGCCGGAAGCGCTTGACTTCGCAGTCTCCAGAGCGGCATAGGCATTGTGCAGCCGCTTCAGGCTGGCCGCCGCCTCGAGCAAAGCCGCGTCACTGTAGCCGATCGGCCCGCGGTAATGGGTGTTGAGGAAATAGAACCGGATCTCTTCCTTGGTATGCACATCGAGCACCTGGCGGACGGTGAAGAAGTTCTTTAGGGACTTGGACATCTTGGTATCCTGCACCTCGAGCATCCCATTGTGCAGCCAATAGTTGGCGAGCATTTTGCCGGTAACTGCCCAAGACTGAAGGATCTCGTTCTCGTGGTGCGGGAATATTAGATCGTTGCCGCCGCCATGTATGTCCAAGGTATCGCCGAACAGCTCGCGGCACATCGCCGAGCATTCGATGTGCCAGCCCGGTCGGCCGTCTCCCCAGGGCGAGGGCCAGGAGATCTCCCCCGGCTTGGCGCTCTTCCACAGAGCGAAATCGGCCGGGTTGTGCTTGCTCTCGTCCGCCTCGACCCGCGTGCCGGACATCAGCTCGTCGATCTTCATGCCCGAGAGCCGGCCGTAGTCCTTCACCTTATCCATGGCGAAGTACACGCTGCCGTCGTCGGCGCGGTAGGCATAGCCAGCCTTCATTATGCTCTTGACCATCTCTATGATCTGGGGGATGAACTCGCTCGCCTTCGGGTAGCGGTCGGCGCGCTTGACGCCTAACGCCTCCGCCTCTCGGAAATAGCGATCGATGTAGGTGGATGAGAGCTGCAATGGCGGAATCCCCGCCTCGTTGGCGCGGTTGATTATCTTGTCGTCAACGTCGGTGAAGTTGGTCGCATGCGTGACCTGATATCCCTTGAACCGAAGGTAGCGCACGATCATGTCGAAGACGACCATGTGCCTGGCATGCCCCATATGGATGTCATCGTAAACGGTGATGCCGCAGACATACATGCTCACCTTGCGGTCATTGATCGGTTTGAATTCCTCCTTCTGCTTCGTCAAGGTGTTGTACATTCGAAGTGTCATGCTAGCATCTCGATAACCTGTCATCTGGATTTATTTCTTGCTTCGCAGCTCCTCTTCCAAAGCCACGATCCTCTTCTCCATCTCGATGAGGTGGTAATTTATGTCCACGAAGGCGTCGACCAGGGGGTCTGGCAGCAGATTGTGGCGCAGGTCGACCTTGACCGGGACGCCATCCCTCTTCACCACTTTCCCCGGGATGCCGACGACCGTCGAATCCGACGGGACGTCCTTGTTGACAACGGAGCCGGCGCCGATCCTGGTGTTGTCTCCGATGCTGATGTTGCCTAGGATCACAGCATGTGCTCCGACCGTCACGTTGTTGCCGATGGTCGGATGCCGCTTCCCCTTCTCCGCACTGACCCCGGCCAAAGAGACGCCCTGGAATATGGAGACGTTCTCGCCTATGATGCTCGTCTCTCCGATGACCACGCCGGTGGCATGGTCAATAAAGAATCCCTTGCCGATCGTCGCCCCGGGATGGATGTCGGCCCCGGTGAGCACCCTTGCCCAGTAGTTGACGAACCGCGCCATGAAGAAATTACCTTTTAGGTAGGCGCGATGGGACATGCGGTGCAGGACGATGGCATGAAGCCCTTGGCTGAAGAACAGCGCTTCGTTGAACGATTTGACGGCGGGATCCCGCTCCATCACCGTCTTGACGTCCTCCCTCCAGCTCATGCCAACCGCCTTCAGGAAAAAGGTATGTGCTCAAATACCTTTGGACTGGCAATACTAGCGTATCAAAGAATTCACATGATTGTCCCAGCCAGCCTCCACTTCATCCAGGCTTTATATCCATGTCAACTGTGGAATGGTCTGAATGGAGTCGAGAATCAGCCAAGGTTAATAGCGTATTCTTTCCAAGGCCGAACCTCACCGCATCGCGAAGTTTAGAAAAGTTGAAAGGGTTTGTGGGACAGGTAAAGAAGCGTTATGGCGTTTCAGCCAGTATATTTGAGCTTCAGATTTCTGCTGCTCAAATACCTTTGCTATACCGCCCTGAATGGCCATGCACACAGGAGCGAATCGGTCATTCGTCAAGGTTTGGCGGGTTTGGATGGCGAGCCGATAAGGTTGGCATACTTCGTATCGATCAGCTTCTCAAAGTGATTGATGGTGAAGTCCAGATCGAATTCCTGCATAGCAAAGAGCATTTCCTCTTTTTCCTCCTCGCTTAGAGCCTTCATCGCCGAATGGAAGAAGAGGTCGTCCTCCTTGACCACATGCCTGGTATAAATGGCCACGATCTCGCCGAGCTCCCTCGATATGGTATTGGCTGATTCCTTGTCGCCCTCGGAGAACCATTGGAGGGCATTCTGGATCGTCCTCAGGTGTGCCCTGATCGAAGCGTGCTCCTTCATCAGGTTCGAGGTGATCTCGTCGAACTCGTATGACTGGCTCTTGCCTTTCAATGCGGGAAAAAGAATCGCCTCCTCTTTCCCATGATGCGATTCGTCGGCGAAGACGGTCAGGAAATCAATCAATGACCGGACCACGTCGATGTCGATCTTTCCGCTGTCCATCCTCTGTTTTTCCAAGGTCATGAGCTTTAAGCTCTTCTCCACGACCCTATGCTCTTTCATCAAGGCGCCGATCGGAAGCATCCAATCACCAGGAAACCATCATTCCCGGCAGTATAAAAAGGGCGGAGTCGACGATCTCAAGGATACAGATCCGTTGACAGGTACCTCTCACCGAAGTCTGGCAACATCACGATGACGACCTTGCCCTCTCCCAGCTCCTTAGCTATCTGCAGAGCGGCATGGACGGCCGCTCCAGACGAGAACCCAGCAAAGATACCTTCCTTCTTCGCTAGCTCCCGAGCGGTCGACCTTGCGTCCTCGTCGGTGACCGGGATCACTCTATCGATCACGCTGCGGTCCAGGATCGATGGAATGAAGTTGGCCCCGAGTCCCTGGAGGGCATGCGGTCCGGCCCTACCCCCAGATAGCAATGGCGAAGAAGCGGGCTCGACCGCCACTATCAAAGTCTTTAGATCATGGGCGCGGAACGTTCTGCCCACACCTGTGATTGTGCCCCCTGTCCCAACACCCGCCACGAAGGCATCCGGACTCGGAACATCTCTTAGTATCTCCAGAGCCGTGGTCTCCATGTGCGCCTTCGGATTGGCCGGATTGTCGAACTGCTGAGGCATGAAGGTGTTCGTCCGTTCCTTGCATAAGCCCTTGGCGCAATCGACAGCCCCCTGCATCCCTTCGAGACGGGGAGTTAGCACCAATTCGGCGCCTAGGGCACTCAGCAGCTTCCTCCGCTCGATGCTGAAGTTCTCCGGCATTGTCAGGATGAGCTTGTACCCCTTGACCGCGCAAACCATCGCCAATCCGATACCGGTGTTGCCTGAGGTCGGCTCAACAACCACGACCTCCATTCCTGGTTTAAGTTTCCCTTTGGCCTCGGCATCCTCGATCATTGCTAGGGCAACACGGTCCTTCACAGAACGCATCGGATTGAATGATTCCAGCTTGCAGTAGATCATAGCCGATCCTGTCAAAGGAAGTCGGTTAAGCCTGACCATTGGCGTCCTGCCGATGGTCTCGAGGATATTATTGTAAACCATTTGTGACCCACCTTGCCTCAAGTGATTGTGCTTCCTTGCTCATTCACTTTGCGCTGCCTTGGATGTCGAATGCATGATTAGTTGTGATAAATTGATCTGCCTGCAAGGGGCTTCACGGCCATGCAATAGGATTTAATACATTCTTATCCAGTGTACATGATATGGCCGAAAAGAGGGAGCAGGCGGATAAAGCAGTCAAGGAACTAAATAAGAAGATGTGCGGTTTCACCCCAGCAACGCTGGAACATATCAGGCATCACAATCCCGACCTTGCGGTGCTGATCAAGGACATGGACAAGATCGTGGTAGAGGACGGCGCCCTGGACAGGAAGACCAAGCGGCTGATCGCTCTCGCCTGCGTATCTGTGAGGATGTGCGAGGACTGCATCTATCCCCAGGCCAAGGTCGCGAAGAACTACGGTGCGACAAAAGCAGAGATATTGGAGGCATTGCAGGTCGCCGTCCTCACAGGTGGAGTGCCGACCTGGTCGGTCGCGAAGAAGGGTATAACCAAGCTGTTCGAGGAGTGGGACGAGGACACATCCACCTGCGCTAAGAAATGATTTGAGATAGCATATCCAGAAGCGCTAGGCGTTTCGATCTCTTCCTTAGCTTGATGCTCTGACTTGAACAATCGCAGAGCAACTTGTCTTTTCAATAACTTGAATATCTATCAACCTTCTGCAATTGTTTCGCACCTACATCCAATATGAAATCCCAGATCCATGGCTGATTTGGTGCATCAACTCCCTTCACGGACATTGTAATAATTGAGAGGACGACACCTTCTATGAATTCAAGCCTAACAATATTAGTCCGGTTTGCATAAAATCCATGGCCATCGATGATCATTAGGTACGAAACTGTGCTGTAAATGCCGTATCTAAAAATATAGCCCATTTCTCCAATATCCACATTATCCACATTGTTGGTTATAGCGTTGAATAGCATTCTGTGGCTATTGAACATCCCCAAGATGGCTTGCGAGGAATTGAAAACGTATAATTCAGAAACGATTATACTGGTTTCATTGCTCATGGTGGCATATTCTGATAAGATCACATGACCTCCAAAAGTGTTGTTGTCAGTATAATTGCGAGAAAACCGCTCGCTCTCATGCCATCCTGGTCCAATGTCGGAGGCTCTCAGAGCCATCGAGTCCGCTCTCGTACCAACGAAAACTGGGGTTGTGGCAGCTGAGGCCATTGCCACAACTATGATGGCTGCAATGGTTTTCGCGCTATCGCCCATCATCGAGCCTCGAGATTAGAATAGGGCTGAGGATATCAAAAAACTGGCACGAGTGATGCTGTCTCGATCCGCTTTAATATTGAAAGATAGAGATATTTTCATCGTCGTTAATGATATAAGAAGAGATATTGGAGCCGGGACCGCGATTTGAACACGGGTATGCGGATATCCGCCAAATGGGCTGCAGTCCGCCACATGGCCACTCTGTCATCCCGGCTTACGGCGGAACAACAAAATCGGGATATATCTAGTTTTGCGCCCTGACATCCCCGCCTCCAGAATCCGGATAGCGACCCCAAAAAACTAACATTGGAGCGCGGATTAGGGAGTGATGCTGCCGGACCATTGCAAGGACGTCTCGTTGCGCGAGGTCGATTTCCCCCTTACCGAGGAGGAGATCGCTCGGCACGCTGCAGGCAAAAAGGCTTACACCCGCACGGAATTCATTATCCTGAAGCATGGTGAGCAGCATGCAATAGTGCGAATTTTCAAGGAAGGCGGAGTGGAGCTCTTCCGACCGATTTCCGCGTATAAGGTGATAGCTCTTCCGGACAGCACTGTATTCATCCGGGACGATGAGATCGACGTCCTTAACCGTCCGCGGATGGCGAGTGTCGCGCTTCAACACCCCGGAAAAACGGTGATCGTCCAGGGGCTTTTCAATCATGTTTCGTTCGTGCAGGGGTCAGAGGTGCTCACCCTGCATGTTTTGGACGTCGTGCCGCCTCGACCGGCGAAGCTGTCGTACCTCGTGGCGAAGGCGCTCGATGCCGGTCTGATCGATTTGCCGATCGTTATCACCGAGGAGAAGATCGATCTCAATGACCTGGAGCGTGAGGTTCAGACGCCGAGAGTGGTGTTCCCGTGCCGCGCCTCCGGGCTTACATCAGGGAAGGATGTGTTCTTCTTGGACGAAACGCCAAGGATCGAAGGAGACGTCACCTTGGTCGGTTGTGACCTATCTCTGAGGATATTCCAATCGATTTACAAGAGGAAGCCACAGTTCATCCCTATGTGCCCTCACGAGCTTGCACCGAATGACGGGAAAAAGCGGCTGGTGAAATGCTGCCGGGTGAAAGAGGGCTTCGAGCTAGAAGGAGACCTTGCAATAGTTCCTTGGGGAGCAACGGTAATTGACGTAGCGCAGGCGATCCGAGCCCTGTTCAAGGAGCGGTTGGATTCCCAGGCCTTGTAGCGTCCGAAGATCGCGAACGGGCCAGCGACTTGAATCCTTCATCGGCCCTTCCCAGACGCATAAGGATGACCCCTCGCAGATGCCACGCGTTCGGATCGTTCTCATTCTTTTGCAGATGATTATCAAGCATCCGCAACGCTTCGGTCGGATGCCCATCCTCGAACATGGTGCGGGCCAGCTCCACTGGTCCCGACTCCATTTCGATGAGCGCTAGCATCGTCTGCCTCGCCTCGATGAGGACCACTCGCACCGCGTTCTCGCTAAGCCAGGGGTAACGGGAACGGAGCTCCTTTCCGAAGCGGTTCGCTTCGGCGCTCACGATCTCCGCCCTCTTACCTCTGAATAAGGTCCGAGGGACGTTGATCATCATCCTGCCATGGCGCACCTGGATGAAGTTTGGGTTCCCGTCCGATCCGACCTCTATACTCACGAACGAAGATTGGAATGTCCTCTTGATAAATTGCTTGCCTCGCACGATGGAAAAGTTAAATCGTTGCGCTGACTTAATACGGAACTATGGAGCGGTTCGCCCTTAGCCCTTTCAATCCGAAGCTGGAGCTTCAAGACATCACCATCTATGACTCCACCCTAAGGGATGGCGAGCAGACGCCAGGCGTGGCCTTCGACCTGGAGCAGAAGGTGGCCATCGCCCGCAAGCTCGATGAGATCCACGTTCCCCAGATCGAGGCTGGATTCCCGGCCGTCTCGGAAAGCGAGATGCGATCCATCCGAACCATCTCCAAGCTCGGTCTGGACGCAGAGATCCTCGGGCTCTCGAGGGTGCTGAAGGGCGACATCGACGCCGCGGTGGACGCCGGCGTGGACATGGTCCTCCTTTTCGTGGCCACGTCGGACATCCATCTTCGCTACAAATTCAACCTGAAGAGGGAAAGGGTGGTCGAAATGGCCGGCGACGCCCTGGATTACTGCAAGTCGCGCGGGGTCAAGGCCGCGCTCAGCTGCGAGGACTCCACCAGGACCGAGCTCGAGTTCATGTTCCAGGTCTTCGATCGAGCTCAGGAGGCTGGAGCCGTCAGGTTGGGAATAACGGACACCGTGGGCTGCGCCTCCCCCGAGGCGATGAGCATCATCGTCTCTGCGGTCAAAGCCCGCTATCGCCTGCCGGTCTCGGTGCACCTGCACAATGACTTCGGACTGGCGCTCGCCAACGCCATAGCGAGCGTAAAGGTAGGCGCCCAGGCGGTCACGACGACCGTCAATGGCATCGGCGAGAGGGCTGGGAACGTACCGCTGGAGGAATTCGTATCGGCGATGAAGTTCCTTTACGGGAAGGATCTGGGCATCGACCTTAGCGAACTGAAGGAACTTTCGGAAATGGTCGCCTCGTTCTCTCGCATTCCATTGAGCCGCAACCACCCGTTGGTAGGGGACAACGTGTTCTCGCACGAATCTGGCATCCATGTCGCCGCCGTCCTCAACTGCCCTCAGACCTACGAGTCGATCCCTCCAGAGGAAGTAGGGAATCGCCGACACCTGTTGCTGGGGAAGCACTCTGGCGCCAATTACATCAAGAAGCGGCTTGACGACCTCGAGGTAAAGGCGAGCGAGGAGCAGGTCGCCATGGTCCTGGCCAAAGTGAAAGCGCTGGGAGAGGTCAAGGGTCGTGTCAGCGATGCCGACTTCGAGGAACTGGTTAAAGAGGTAATGCACCCGGAGCTACACTTCAAAGCTTGACCGCGCAACCGCATTCGTCTCTCTTGCTCGAGCCGAACTCCTTCATCTTCCTCAGCTCTGCGGACGAGAAAACCGGTCCTTCCGTGCATACCCGGACGCCGTCGATCACGCACGAGCCGCAGAGGCCGACACCGCACTTCATGTACCTTTCCAGCGATAGCTGGCATTCCACCGAGGCTTTGTCGCAGACCTTGAGAAGGGAGGAAAGCATTCGTTCCGGTCCGCAGCCGAGCACTATGTCGTAGCGTTTGGATTCCAGATGCTTCTGGACCATTTCGACCACCGTTCCCTTCTTCCCCATGCTGCCATCGTCCGTGGAGATGTGGACCTCGTTCGATGATCTCCTAGCCCTCTCCAAAAGAAGCAACTCGCTTGCGGTCTTCGCGCCGATGAGCACGTCCACTCGCCCAGGATCGCCGATCCCTTCGGCCGCCGGCAGGAGCGAGGCCATCCCTGTTCCTCCGCCAGCTATCAGCACTTTTCCTTTCGGAATCTTGAACCCGTTCCCGAAGGGGCCTCTGACTCCGATGCGATCCTGGACCTTTAGCTTGCAAAGGGCGCGCGTCGCATCGCCGACCTCTTTGACGGTGATGCCTTTCTCCACAGTATTATATGAGATGGACATCGGAATATCGTCGACGTTCGGCATCCAGATCATGTAGAATTGTCCGGGTCTTGCTTCGGTTTCGTCGTGGAATCGCAAGGTGGTCACCCCGGCCGCCTCCTTCGTGACCGAGGTTATCGTCACTATCCGGAGCTTACTCATGTGCCACCCCTACCATTTGGCTCACAGTAGCGAAGCCTTCCCGTTCCATGAACGCTCTCATGCCAGTGCATATCGATTCGAAAACCTCGAGCCCGACCCTGCCTACGCCACTTCCCACCTGGACCGCGGACGCTCCGGCCATTATGTACTCGACCGCGTCACGCCAGTTCTCCACGCCGCCTACCCCTATGATCGGGATATTCACTTCAGCATGGAGATCGTAGACGCAGCGCAATCCAATCGGCTTGATCGCCGGTCCGGAGAGGCCGCCTCCCTTATTGCTCAGGATTGGTCGCCTGATCTCTGCCGATATCGCCATCGCCTTAACGGTATTGATGGCAACGACGGCATCCCCCCCTGCGGCTTCCACCGCCTTCGCCACATCCATCAGGCGATGCGTATTCGGGGTCAGTTTGGCGAAGACAGGGAGGGAGCAAGCTGATCTCACTTCCTTGACGACTGCGGATACCATCTCTGGGTCCACACCGATCTCCATACCATAGCCTTTAGCGTGGGGGCAGCTCAGATTGAGCTCGACCGCTGCAGCGCCATAATCCTGCATCTTGGATGCTAAGAAGGAGAACTCCTTGGGCGATGAGCCGAAGATGCTGCCGATGACCGGCACTGGGCTAGAGCGAGCGTCATGCATCTCCGCGGCGAAAGCCTCGATGCCTGGATTGGGCAGGCCCATGGCATTGATATAGCCATCATCCAGCTCCACTAGCGTCGGACCGGGATAACCTTTCCTAGGCTCTGAGCCGATCGATTTGGTGACTACGGCTCCTGCCCCGGAGCGCGCCACCCTAATAAGGGAGCCAGCCGTCTCATCCATTACGCCCGAAGCAAGCATGATGGGATTGCGCAGTGCCAAACTCCCGACGATAACCTCGAGCGAGCTCATCCTTTCGCTAGGTAAACCCCGTTCTTCCTTAATGAATCCTCTTTCGCTGGCGGTAGTCCTCGACCGCCTGCCTGAATGCCTCAGGCGCGAGTATCGAACACTCGATTTTATTTGCGGGCATTCCCTCCAGAGCATCGGCCACCATCTGCTTGTCGATACGCTGAGCCTCCTCGATGCTCTTTCCTTTGACCATCTCCGTGAACATGCTGCTGGAGGCGATGGCCGCTGCGCAACCGAACGTCTGGAAACTGATATCATGGACGACCTCGTCCTTGATCTTAAGGTGGATCACCACCAGGTCGCCATCCACATTGTTGCTAGCCTTTCCGACCCCGTCCGCGTCCTTCATCTCACCGACGTTCCGAGGTTGGGTGAAATGCTCCATGACCTTTCGGCTATAGGGCATGGCTCAAACCCCTCCTTCTTGCTTCGCCAGCATGGAAACCGGAGAGATTGACCTTAGGCGAGCGACGACCTCCTTGATCGCCTTCAGGTACGCTTCCGCTTCGGCTAGGTTGTTCATTTTCGAAAGCGTGATTCGAAGCGACCCTCGGGCATGCTCGCCCTCGATTCCGATGGCCTTCAACACGTGGGATGTCTCTGTACTCCTGGCCGAGCAGGCCGATCCGGTAGATGTCGCAAAACCCTTTAGGTCAAGATTGAGGACTAGTGCCTCCCCGTCGATGTAATCGAACCTGAAATTGGCGTTGTTGCAAAGCCTTCTGACCCTGTC
>PMBU01000141.1 GCA_003153895.1 Methanomassiliicoccaceae archaeon
ACCCAGATGAAGTCGACCGGGGAGGTCATGGCCATCGGTCGGACGGTGGAAGAGTCCATCATGAAGGCGATCCGGTCGCTCGAGATAGACAAGATCGACCTAGAGCCAGAGCCGTGGAGCGAAGAGGAGCTAAGGGAAGAGCTCGTCCATGCAACTGACAAGCGGCTCTTCGCCATCGCCGAGGCGTTCAGGCGGGGAATGGGCGTTGAGGAGCTCTCGAACCTGACCAAGTGGGACTCGTTCTTCCTGATCAAGATCGAGAACCTGGTGGACATGGAGCACACCCTTCGCGAGACAGACTCGTTGGACATGAAGCTCCTATTGAAAGCGAAACGGATGGGATTCCCGGACGAGAGCATCGCCGGCCTGATCAAGGTCCCCGAGAATCACGTGCGGGACACCCGCAAGATCGCTAGCATCCTACCTACCTACAAGATGGTCGACACCTGCGCGGCGGAGTTCGAGGCTGCCACCCCCTACTTCTATTCCACTTATGAGAGCGTTTGCGAGGCAAAGCCATCTAACAAGCGAAAGATCGTCATCGTCGGCGCTGGCCCGATACGGATCGGCCAGGGGATCGAGTTCGATTATTGCTGCGTTCATGGGGTCATGGCCTGCCGCGAGGAAGGCGCTGACGCCATAGTCATCAACAACAATCCCGAGACGGTATCGACAGACTTCGACATCTCCGATCGACTGTACTTTGAACCGCTGACCCTCGAGGACGTCCTGAACGTGATCGAGCGCGAGGACGCGGACGGGGTCATTGTGCAATATGGCGGGCAGACGTCTGTGAATCTCGCCGTTCCCCTGGAGAAGGCGCTCGATGGGCACAAGTGCCAGATATTGGGCACCAGCCCGGACATGATCGACATGGCCGAGGACCGGAAACGGTGGAGCGCATTGATGCGTGAGCTGGACATTAAGCAGCCTGAGTCAGGGACGGGCTATTCAGCGGACGAGGTCAAGGCGGTGGCGACCAGGATCGACTATCCGGTCCTTTTGCGGCCTTCCTATGTGCTTGGAGGAAGGGGCATGGAGATCGTCTACAACGAGGAGGAGCTGATGACTTATGTCTCCACCGCGGTGAAGGTCTCCAAGGCCCATCCGGTATTGGTCGATAAGTACCTCTCCCATGCCATCGAGATCGATGTGGATGTGGTGGCGGATGGCAAGGACGTGTTCATAGGGGGCATCATGGAGCACATCGAAGAGGCCGGGGTCCATTCCGGTGATGCCACCATGGTACTGCCACCTCAGACAGTCTCCAAGGAGTTGATGGCAGGCATAGTGGTCATCACGGAGAAGGTGGCGCGGTCCCTGCAGATCAAGGGCCTGATGAACCTCCAGTTGGCGATCAAGGACAATACCATCTACATGCTCGAGGCGAACCCGAGAGCCTCGCGGACCGTCCCATTCGTCTCGAAGGCGATCGGCATACCATTGGCGAAAGTGGCTACTAAGGTCATGCTCGGCATCTCGCTGGAGAAGCAGGGGTTGATCGGCCTCGCTCCCTTCAAGCACGTAGCTGTCAAAGCTTCCGTCTTCCCATTCCTGAAGCTGCCTGGAGTCGATTCGATCCTCGGACCGGAGATGAGGTCCACCGGAGAGGTCATGGGCATCGATACCGAATATCCGGCAGCGATGTATAAGGCGCTCAAGGCAGCTGGCCAGAAGCTGCCGATGCATGGTAGCGTTTACATGACCATTGCGGATGCCGACAAACCTTCCATCCTGCCAATAGCCAAGGAGCTCACCGAGATGGGCTTCAAGATCTATGCCACCAAGGGCACGTCGACCACGCTCCGCGACTCCGGCCTGGAAACGACCACGGTCTATCAGATCAGGGAGAAGCTGCAGCCGGACGCGCTCGGCCTGATGAGGCGTGGCGAGATCAACATGATCATCAACACGCCGACGAACAACTCAGGGGCAAGAAGGGATGGTTATATGATGCGCCGATTGGCAGTGGAGATGGAGATACCATTCATAACGACGGTCCAGGCGGCAAAGGCGACCGTCGACGCCATTCGACGGGCTAGGATGGGCAACATCCATCCCAAGGACCTCAAGTCCTATCATGATTCCTGATCGCATCCAATAAGCTCATCCTCCCTGGCCCATGAACTCCTCATTCCGTTCTTTTCTTCTCCTGAATATTCCAGTGGCGATGATGATGCCCGCTATGACCAGGGCGCCTCCCATTATCGCCGAAGGTGCAGGAAATTCAGAGAATAGGATGACGGCGAAGGTGATGGCGAATATGGATTCGCCAAGCTGCGAAACGCTGACGACCGGTGCTGGCAGGTACTTAAGGGACCAATTGTAGCAGCCATAGCCCATCAACGCCGGCACGATCGCCATGGCTAGGAAGACTACGAAATCGTTCAAAGTGTAAGGCCAGAGAGGAACGGAGAATAGCACCGCCACCCCCATCAGAAAGGCTGCGGAGACGCAGTTGAATATGAACATGAATGCCAGTATGCGCAATTTCTTGCGCATGATCCGAGTCATCACGATATAGATAGCCATCATGCATGCGCCGAACACGGCGATAGCATCCCCCACGAGGTTGGTGGAGCCCATCTCCGAAAGGGAGATCATCGCGATCCCCAGCATGCCAACGACCGCCCCGGTTGCGGTCCATCTGGACCCTTCCCTCAAGGCTATGTATGCCAGCAAAGCGACGATGATCGGATGGGCGTTGATGAGCAGGACGGCGCTCGCCACCGAGGTCATCTTCACCGCGTAAACGAAGCTAAGGAAATGAATACTGAAGGCGATGGTGGTGCCAACCATGAGAAAGGTTTCCCGCCGGCTCATATGCCGCAGGTCATTACGCGCTCCAGCCAAGGCAAATGGAGCGATTATCATTGCGGCCAAGAGCATTCTCCATCCCGCAATGGCCGGGGCAGGGGCATCGCTCAGCCTGATGAGGATGGAGGAGAAACCGAAACAGACGACTCCGAGGAAAAGCACGGAATATGCTTTCCAAGCTCGTGTCTCCGCCAAATCTGCACACTCAGTGTATCAGTATACTCTTGACACCACGGCAGTTCTTGATCTCAGGTATCATCTCCGGAGGGACTGGAGCGCCGGTGATTATGAACAACCTTGGCTCAGTGCTCAGGTCCGGGTCCCCCACTATCACCTGACGGATCGAGATCCCTGCCTTGGCGATAACGCCAGTGACGTCGGCAACGATCCCCGTGGTCTGAGCATTGGTGGGAATGATCTCAATTGCACTCCACCCCATGACCGGTGCCACGTCCTTCAGCATCGCCGTCGGCCTAAGTCGGCCGAACACTCTCAGGAGCTCTTCGTTAACCTCGATAGTCTCGACGGTCGCCCTCACGATGCGACGGTCCACCCCCGCCGCCCTTCCGACCGAGCTGTCAGCAAGCTCGATGTCCCCGCAATAAACATTGCCATCGTGAACTCTGAGACCGTTATCCAGCAGCATCTTCGCCACCTTTCCCTGCGAAGGATACCTACCGAAGTACTTGGACAATGAACTCCACATAATTGGCCGCATAGCTAGGGAAGGTATTAGGGTTTCGGCATGACCGAGAGGGTGACTAACGACGGCTGCCGAATGGGGGAAGGTCTTCCCGAACGAGCTACGAATTCCGCAGTAATTTCCGCACTGGATGGTGGGAGAAGGATTTATATGCATGTTATACCTTGACACGGCTACTAGGTGAAAAGATGCAGCTAGGTAAAAGCTTGCGCATGGAGCGCATCATGGACCGGGGTACGGGGAGGGCAGTGATCGTCCCAATGGACCACGGCATTTCCATGGGCCCGATCACAGGCCTCAGTGACCTGCGATCAACGATAGAGAAGATCTCGCAGGGAGGAGCGACAGCAGTCGTACTTCACAAGGGCTCGGTCCCCTTTGGTCACCGATCTTATGGCCGCGACATCGGCCTTATCGTTCATCTATCGGCCAGCACCACTCTGAGTCCATACCCGAACCACAAGGTACTGGTATGCACGGTCGAGGAGGCGCTCAAATCCGGTGCCGACGCGGTTTCCATCCACATCAATTTGGGGGCCGAGGACGAGCCAGCCATGCTGGCTGATGCTGGCATGGTATCCCGCAAATGCCAGGAATGGGGAATGCCGCTCATGATCATGTCCTATCCCCGGGGCAAGGAAGTGAAGAACGCATATGACCCCGAGATGGTCAACATCTGCGCCAGGGCTGCCTCGGAGCTGGGAGCGGATATCGTCAAGACCAACTACACCGGCGACATCGACTCGTTCCGAGAGGTCACCAGAGGATGCCTCTGCCCGGTTGTCGTAGCCGGCGGGCCGAAGATGGATTCTGATGAGAGACTTCTGCAAATGGTGAAGGACTCTATCGAGGCTGGCGGAAAAGGCGTGTCGATTGGACGGAACGTGTTCCAGCATAGCAACATCGTGGGGATCACCCGAGCTATCGCTGGCGTCGTCCTTGACAACCTGGACGTCGATGACGCCATGAAGTTCTTGCAGTGATCCGATGAGCCCGATAATGCCAAGAGCCGTTTGGGTCAGGTCGGACCACCTCCCATCCTATGAGGAGAGAAAGAAGGTGGTCTCGAGCGCGCTCGAATCAGGGTATGTTGATATCGTGGTACGCGAGGAGGACAAGGAGCTCAAGCGCATCGGCCGCTTCGATGCGATCGTCCTGCGGGGCAAGGACCTAATACTGGATGAGGAGAAGGTCGGGGAATTGGTCGAGATCCGCTCTCCAGCGGACCTGGCCAAAGCCTCCGCCTTGAAAGACAAAGTGGAGAGCATCCTGATCGAAGCGAAGGATTGGAAGGTCATCCCTCTCGAGAACCTCATCGCCGAGTTCCAGCGATCGAACACCCGTTTGATCGCCAGCGCGCATACCCCCGAGGACGCTAAGTTGTTCTTCGAAACGTTGGAGGTTGGAGTGAGCGGTGTGGCGCTTACACCTTCTTCTGCAGCGAAGCTCAGGGACTTCCAAAAGATTGCCAGCCAAGAGTTGCCGAGATTGGAGCTGACAAGAGCAACGGTCACCAATATCAGCCCCCTGGGGGTCGGGGACAGGGTTTGCCTCGATGCCTGCTCGATCATGAAGGTCGGCGAGGGCATGCTGATCGGGTCCCAATCGGCTTGCATGTTCCTAATCAATTCGGAGAGCATGGAAAGCGAATATGTCGCAGCAAGGCCGTTCAGGGTCAATGCTGGCCCTGTTCACGCCTACGTCCTCACGCCCTCGGGCAAGACCCGATACCTCAGCGAGCTGAGAGGCGGGGACGAGGTGATGGCAGTGGACTCTGAGGGAAAATGCCGGAATCTGGTGATCGGCCGCTCCAAGATCGAGCGCCGCCCTCTGCTCCTGCTCGAGGTAAGAATCGACGAACGAAAATTCAGCACCATCCTCCAGAACGCGGAGACGATACGCATGTGCACCCCTTCCGGTCCGACATCCATTTCCGACCTGAAGGTAGGGCAGGAAGTGCTGGTCAAGGTCGAAGCGGGGGGAAGGCACTTCGGCACNNACGGATCCCGATCCCGAAGATAGCGACCTTGAGGACGACACAACAAGGTGGTGGCTTCATTGGCAGTGAGAACGACCGCCTGGTCTTCTTCAAATCGGCCATAAAGGGAGGCTTCGAGTTCATTGATTTGGAGCATGACTCCCCGCTCCTCGATAAACGGGCATCCGATCTCAAAGGGGCGAAGATAATCTGCTCCTATCACGACCTGAAAGGCACTCCCCCACCGAATACGATGGTGGACATTCTGGTGCGGTGCGCGGCGAAGGGCGACGTTCCCAAGGCGGCTTTCATGGTAGGTTCGATGTCCGCCTTGCTGGATCTGATCGATGCGGCACGCCTGTTCTCGTTCACGGGCAAGGATTTCTCGCTCATGGGGATGGGTGAGCTAGGCGAGCTCACGCGGATCTGCGCCTCGGAGCTTGGAGTAGGATTCACATATGCCTCGCTGGAGCGAGGGAAGGAAGCGGCACCTGGACAGGTCGATCTGCAGACGATGAAGCGGCTGGCAGGAGAGAGGATCGTCACCGGGATAGTCGGGCATCCCCTTTCCCATTCGCTGTCGCCAGCGATGCACAATGCTGCCTTCGCTACATTAGGCCTGCCGGGCAGATACGTTGTCCTTCCTACCATGGACCATGAGCTGGAGACACTGCTCCAGGTCGCAGTCGAGCTTGACATGCGTGGATTCAACGTCACCATCCCACACAAAGTAAGCATCTTGCCGTTGTTGGACCGATTGGACGCTTCGGCCGAGAGGGTCGGGGCGGTGAACACGGTCCTGATCGAGGACGGACAATTCATTGGCTACAACACAGACGTTTACGGGGCGACAATGGCGCTTAGGTCAGCGGGAGTGGAGGGGAAAGGGACCACAGCGTTGGTGATCGGCGCTGGCGGCGCATCGAGGGCGTTGGTCTGCGCACTCTCCGACCTCGGTGCCAGGACATTCATCTGCAATCGCACAAAGGAGAAGGCGGAGTCCTTGGCGAGGTCGTTCAAGAACGTGAGGAGCATAGAAATGGCAGATGCCCAGAAGGAGAACTTCGATGTCGTGGTCAACTGCACGCCCTTGGGAATGAAGGGATTTCCGGACGAGCTTCCGATCGGACCGGAGGTCCTCAGATCTGGCCAGGTAGTGATGGACACTATCTACAATCCGTCGAAGACGCGTTTCCTGGCCGAAGCGGAAAGGAAGGGCGCGGTCATCATCAACGGTGAGGCGATGCTGGTGAACCAGGGCCTTAAGGCATTCGAGATATTCACCTCCAAGCAGGCGAGCTACGAGGTAATGCTCAACGCGCTGAGGGGTGTGCTGTATTGAAGGGTCATGGTCTTTCCCATGGAGCGGCAACAATAGTGAACGCCATCGCCACTGGCAAAGGCGCCGCTTTTGGAGTGGACCTCGTCACCGAGGCTTGGGTAGAGCTCAATGACTCGGGAAAGGTGGACGTTATCATCGAGGGATTCCAAGGCGAGAGCGACGAATTGGCAAGGAGATGCGTCACCAATATCTTGGAACGCTTCCATGCGGGTGGCCGAGGGGCTTCGGTAAAGACTCGATCCCAGATCCCGATCTCACGCGGCTTGAAGAGTTCCAGCGCCGCCGCGAACGCCATCATTCTGGCAACGGTCAATGCACTGGGAGAGGAGCTCGATCCCCTGGAAGCCATCAGGATCGGGACCAAGAGCGCCATCGAGGCAAAGGTCTCGATCACGGGCGCCTTCGATGATGCCTGCGCCTCCCTGCTCGGTGGCATAGTCCTCACCGACAATTTCAAGTGCCAACTGATTAGGAGGGAGAGCATGCCGAAAGGGATGAAGGTTCTGATCCATGTGCCGCAGTTCCAGATAAGGAAGCATAAGCTGCCACTGCAGCGCATCCGTTCCCTTTCAAAGCTGATCAATGTCGCTTTCGCGGAGGCGATGGCCGGACGGTATGCAGAGGCAATGATGCTGAACTCGTTCTGCTATTCTGCCGCCCTGGAACTCGACACCAAGGTCATGATGGACGCGCTTCAGAAGGGAGCGCTGGCGGCTGGCCTTTCCGGGACCGGACCGGCAACCGCCATCCTCGTCGAGGAGGAGAAGGCTGAGAAGCTCCTCTCTGCGCTCGATGGCAAGGACTTCATAGTAGCTGACATCTACAACGGAGAGGATTCGAGGTCGAAATCATGAAGCTGAAGGTCAAACCCTCCATCTTGAATGGAGCGATCCAGTCTTCGCCTTCCAAGAGCTATTCGCACCGAGCAATGGTCCTTGGTCTGCTGGCCGACGGGCGCTCCAACCTGCAGAACGTCCTATTGAGCGGAGACACTCTGGCCACCCTAAGGGCGATCCAAGAATTCGGAGCGAAGGCCAACGTCAATGGCGATTCGGTGACTGTGGACGGCGGAAGGCTCACCTGCCCGAAGGACGCACTGGACCTCGAGAACTCCGGGACGACCATCAGGATCATGGCTGGCGTCGCTTCCCTCCTCAACTGTACGACGGTGCTCACAGGCGACGCCTCTTTGCGCAGCCGTCCGATGCAGCCATTGCTGGACGCGCTGAACGAGCTGGGGGTGACTGCCTATTCCAGCGGCAGAAATGGAATGGCGCCGCTGGTGATCAAGGGACCGAACAAGGGCTCCAAGACCCACATCCGAGGGGACATCAGCTCGCAGTTCATCTCATCTTTGCTGATCTCTTCGGCTTTGAAGGAGGTTGACACCGAGATCACGCTGACCAGCCCCCTGAGGTCAAGGCCGTACGTGGAAATCACCATGGGGATGATGCGAACGTTCGGCGCAAGCGTCGAGATGACCAAGACCGGAATGCATGTCCCCGGGAAGCAGCGCTATCGCCCACAGGTATACAAGGTGCCAGGGGATTACTCCTCGGCGGCGTTCCCGTTGGCTTCGGGTGCGCTCACCGAATCCGTCACGGTAGCAGGACTGGACCCTGAGGACAAGCAGGGGGATAAGGCCATCCTGGACATATTGGAGGCGTTCGGCTCCAAGGTGAAACGGGGCAACTCTAGCGCCCGGGCCGAGGCGGGGGAGCTCGTAGGACAGAGGGTCGACCTGGCCAATGCGCCGGACCTGTTCCCGATCGTGGCGGTCCTCGGTTCCCAGGCCAATGGGACCACGGAGATATTCAATGCAGAGCACGTCCGATTGAAGGAGAGCGATCGGATCCGCTCCACCACCTATTTCCTGAGGGCGATGGGTGCGAATGTCGAGGAAAGGAAGGACGGCTGTATCATTGAGGGGCCGACGCCTCTGGTTGGGACTGCGGTGGACTCATTTGACGATCACCGGATCCTGATGGCAGCGGCGGTGGCTGCGCTGGTGGCCGAAGGAACGACCACCATTTCGCATGGTGATTGTTACAAGGTTTCATACCCATTCTTCGTGGACGATATGAAAGCCTTAGGCGCGGACATGGAGCTGGTGCCATGAACACCATTGGCTTTGCTATGAGGCTCACCCTCTTCGGAAGCAGCCACGGACCTGGTGTCGGCAGCGTATTGGACGGCTGCCCTTCCGGGGTCCCGATTACGACGGAAACGATCCAGAGAGAGGTGGACCTTCGCAAGCCCGCGCCCGGTATCGGGACTGCTCGCGCCGAGGAGGACATCGTCCAAGTGCAATCTGGCATCTTGGAAGGAAGGACGACCGGGGCACCAATCCAATTCTTCATCGCCAACAAAGATTCCGATTCATCCAAGTACCAGGCGTTCCGCGTGACCCCACGGCCAGGGCATGCGGACTATCCAGCCCTAGTGAAATACGGTCCGGACCATGATATGCGCGGAGGCGGCCAGTTCTCAGGTCGAATGACCGCCCCCCTAGTGGCGGCAGGCGCAGTCGCGAAGTCGATGCTTGTGACCAAAGGAGTACGCATCGCCGCCTATTCTCAGTCCATTGGCAAGGTCACCGACGACAAGGAGAGGAGCTTCTCCGAGATCAGCGAGAACCGTTTCAATCACTCCACCAGGGCGGCGGATTCCCGAGTCGCCGCGCGAATGGAAAGGGAGATCCTGGCTGCCGCAAAGGATGGGGACAGCGTCGGTGGCATCGTGAGATGCCTCGTGGATGGGCTTCCAGTAGGAGTCGGCGAACCGTTCTTCGACAGCCTCGATGCCGAGCTGGCCAAGATGATGTTCGCCATCCCGGCGGTCAAAGGTGTAGATTTCGGTGCTGGCTTCCGTTCCACAAAAATGCGCGGCTCCGAGCATAACGACCCATTCAAAATCGTCAATGGCCAGGTGACCACCGTGACCAATCATGCCGGTGGCATTTTAGGCGGATTGAGCGACGGCATGCCATTGGACCTGAGAGTGGCCTTCAAACCGACGGCTTCGATCGCCAAGGAGCAGTGGACCGTAGATTTAAAAAGGAAGAAAGATACCATCATCAAGGTCCAGGGGAGGCACGATCCGTGCATCGTCCCCCGGGCGGTGGTGGTGGTGGAGGCCGCCGCGGCCTTGGTCATCGCGGACCTATCCCTGAGAGGTGGATTCTTTGCCAGATAATATCGATGCCGTCAGATGGCGCATAGAGGAAGTGGACAACGAGATCATCAGTCTAATAGGGCAGCGAATGAAGTTGGCCAAGCAAATGGGGCAGCATAAGGTGAACACCAAAAAGTCCATCCGCAACCTGAAGGTCGAGGACCAGGTCATCGCCCGCTACGTTTCCAGAGCCAAGGAGGCAGGGGTCTCCGAAGTCGTTTCCAGGCAGATCGCCATGATGCTCATCCGTGAGAGCGTAGAGGCGCAATTGCGCCTTCCAAAAGCGGTCGAGCCAAAGAAGATTACCATCGTCGGTGGAAGCGGTAAAATGGGCGCCTGGTTCAGTAGGTTCTTCGCTCAACGAGGGCATGAGATACTGGTAAACGATATCGTCTCCAGCACCATCTATCCATTCGAGAACAACCTACGTCGGGCGATCAGCAATGCCGATGTGGTTGTGGTCGCGGCCCCAATATCGGATTCACCGAACATTCTCAAGAGCGTCCTCGCCCTCAAGCCAAAGGGTTTGGTTTTCGATCTCTCTTCCATTAAAGAGCCAGTAGTAAAATTGCTCAGAAGCGCGGTGGAGAAAGGCGAGAAGGTTTGCTCTGTCCACCCGATGTTCGGACCGGAGGCGGAAACCATGCTAGAACGCAACCTTTTATTGTGTGACTGTGGCTCTCCCGAAGCCATCGAGGAGGCAAAGGAGCTCTTCGCCTCCGCTGGTGCGCTCATCTCGGTGATGCCGATAGAGAAGCACGATGAGCTGATCGCCTACGTCCTGGGCATGAGCCATGCCCTGAACATCGCCTTCTTCGAGGCGCTGGCGGAAAGCGGCCATTCCTTCGAGGAATTAAAGGCTGCCGCCTCCACCACCTTCGACATGCAAGTGAGCAATAGCAGGAGAGTGGCGAGGGAGAACCCCGAGATGTATTACGAGATTCAACATCTCAATCCGCACAACATCGAAGCGTTGGATGCGTTAATCGAGGCGATGAAAGAGGTCCGAACGGCGGCGAAGAACAAGGAAAGCGAGGAGTTCGTCCATATCATGCAAAAAGGGAAGCAATACTTTGGAGGCGACTGAATGAAGAAGACGCAGGTGGCGGTGCTCGGTGCCACGGG
>PMBU01000018.1 GCA_003153895.1 Methanomassiliicoccaceae archaeon
GCAGAAAAACTAGAAACGGTGTGCATTCAGGCGACCACCAAGCGCTTCCCTGACAGCGAGGGCTACGTTCGCATCGAAGAGGAAAGCCTGGACAAGGAGATCGTCATCGTCCAGAATACCTATCCCGACTCGAATCTGGTCGAACTCTTCCTTATCCAGGACGCAGCAAGAGCCCTCGGGGCAGAGAAGATCACGACGGTCGTTCCGTACTTCGGTTACGGACGGCAGGACAGAAGGTTCAACCCTGGAGAGGCGCTGAGCGCCCAGGTCATGCTCAAACATCTGGCCGTTGACACGGACCGCCTTTTCACGATAGATCTGCACAAGCCAGATATATTGCGCTGGTTCACCAAGCCTGGGGCCAAGGACATCACCGCAACGACGGCCATCGGCAATTTCTTTGCCCACAACGATGTCGATCTAGTGTTAGCGCCAGACAAGGGCGCCTCGCAACGCGCCGCCGAGGTGGCGCACGTGCTCGGCTGCGCCACCGACCATCTGACCAAGACGCGCTTGAGCGGCTCAGAGGTCGTCATCCAACCAAGCAGACTTGATGCGAAGGGTAAGACCGTCCTCATCGTGGACGATATCATCTCCACCGGCGGGACGATTTTCGCCGCTACCAATGAACTCAAGCGCATTGGCGCGAAGAAGGTCTTCGCGGTCTGCACCCATGGGCTCTTTATCGGTGGGGCGCTGGATAAATTGAGGACGGTTTGCGATCGGGTCATCTCAACCAACACTTTGGAGAACGAGGTATCGGAGATCTCGGTCGCGAAAGAGGTTGCCAAGGCAATCTAATCGCATGGGATTACCGATGGCTGGAGCAGGAGATGCGAGTGATCTTCGAATCACGACATGATGACAATATAGGTGAATCACCGAGCATGCTTCGAAAGGATAATAGACGGAAATCATATTCCCATTAGAAGCTGGGGCTTGCCATGGTAGTCAAGAAGTCCGATGATTTCAGCGAGTGGTATAATGAGGTCGTAGAGCTGGCTCAACTCACCGACAAGCGCTATCCCATCAAGGGAATGAACGTCTGGACGCCATACGGCTGGAAGATCATGCGGCAGGTCGACACCTACATCCGGCAGGAGCTGGATGCGACGAACCACGATGAGGTATGCTTCCCGTTGCTCATCCCTGAGACGGAGTTCAAGAAAGAAAAAGATCACATCAAGGGATTCGATTCCGAGGTGTACTGGGTGACCCATGCCGGGCTCAACGAGCTCGACATCCCACTGTGCCTTCGCCCGACCTCGGAGACGGCGATGTACCCGATATTCGCGCTCTGGGTCCGGTCTCATTCCGACCTCCCGCTCAAGACCTACCAGATCGTGAATACCTTCCGCTACGAGACGAAGCAGACCCGGGCCTTCATCCGGGTGAGGGAGATCCATTTCTTCGAATCTCACACCTGCCATACCACCGAGGAGGATGCGCAGAAACAAGTCGAGGAGGATTTCGTGATCTTGGAGCGGCTCAATAAGCATCTCGCCCTTCCTTACCTCCTGCTCAAGAGAACCGATTGGGACAAGTTCCCCGGGGCTTATTATACGGTCGGTGTCGACTGTCCTTTGCTTGAAGGCAGGAGCTTGCAACTTGGCTCGATCCATCATTACCGGCAGAATTTCTCGAAGCCGTTCGAGATCAAGTTCGAGGACGTGGATGGAGAGCTGAAGTTCGTTCATCAGACCACATACGGAATGAGCGAGCGCTTGGTCGGATCGATAGTCGCGTTCCATGGCGACGATAAAGGATTGGTGCTCCCTCCAGACGTCGCCCCGTTCCAGATCGTGATCGTCCCGATACTGGCGAAAGGAAGGGTGGAAGAGGTTCTGGCAGAGGCTCGAAAACTCCGCGACGAGCTGCTCGCCGCCGGGCTAAGAGTAACGCTCGACGAGAGGGACGATCGGCCGGGCAGCAAGTTCTACCATTGGGAGATCAAGGGCGTACCGCTCAGGCTCGAGCTCGGAGGTCGCGACATCGCTGAAGGGAAAGTTTCCTATGCGATCCGGCTCGACGGTTCGAAGGGAACGTTCCTGCGAGGCAATGCAATCGTCGATTCCCTTGCGATGCTGGATAAGATATCCGCCGATATGATGAGCAACGCGGCGAAGCGCCTTGCAACTTCGGTTGAGACGGTAAGCTCGCTCGATGCGCCGCCAAAAAAGATATTGAGATTCGGTTGGTGCGGCTCTGAGGATTGCGGTCGTAAGATCGAGGAGAAGACCGAATTGAAGCTCTTGGGAACGCCTTATATTCTGGAAGATTTCCAGGGAGAATGCATTATGTGCGGTAAGCAGACGAACGTTGTAGCATATGCAGCCAGATCGATGTGAGTTGAAGTAACTCCCATCATTTATCTGTCTCGAATCTGCAATGCAATCGCTAAGAAGAACCTCATGTAGAATTCGTGGAATGTCGAGTTCAGTTCTTCGCTTTTATGAGGAAAAGCCCGAGGATACCGAATGCGAGCATGATCACAACGATCGAATAAACGCCCATGTTAGAACCGTCGAAAATGTTCCAACTGTTGTACAAAACGCCCCATGCCCAATAGAACGCCAGAGCTCCAAGTATCAGAACAATGGATAGTGCCAGCTTGACCTTTTTTGGGAATGAGTTCTCTTCCATCGTGCCGCTCAATGGTGTAAGTCTATAAATGATTTTCGTGTAATCGCCTCTGCTCCAGCATAAGGCGTTTTTCACTTTTTTCTTAGTAACCATTATGACCAGGACAAGTCTATGTCTATACGCTTATGCTAAAATCCGTCGTGATCTTAGCATAGCATGGGGCAAACAAAAATGACACCAAGTGTAAAGAAGAAGGTAGCAGCGAAGAAGCCAGTAGCCAAGAAAGCAGCAAAGCCAGCCGCAAAGAAGGTCGTGGCAAAGAAGCCAGTGGCAAAGGCCAAGAAAAAGTAAAAAGACCAGACTTCGCTTTTGGTTAGCATATTCAATCCTACACCGAACAAATACGGTCCGGTTAGGCGTTTACCTTTGGTCCTCTCCTTTGGAGATGGACCTTTTTCATAATTAATTTTCAGTATCACCTCGAAATCATTATTAGCGGACTATCCGCTTCTTTCCAGGATGGATGGGAATAGTGATGAGCGGACGCAATTATTGCGCTTCGTGGAGCGGTTGAAGGTCTACCGGGACCGGATGTTGCATGTCGACTGGAGGAACCGTTCCATTCTGCTTAGGAGGACTGAGAAGAAATGGACTTTCGATCTCGGCCTAGCATTGCAAGGATCTCTTGAGAAACTTGACGATGTTCTGAAGAAGGCGGTCTGGACCCGCTCTCCCATTTGCTTGATCAAGGACTCGGATCAAAGTGATGAGGCCGAGGCTGCTCGGTCCAACCTCACATATCTCGAGCGCTCCGCTCGAACGATTTTCGAGGAGACCGGGCTGAGTGATTTCTATCTAGGATTCCCATTCTTGGTCGGGCAAGCGAGCATGGAGAGCTTCGTTCGCGCCCCGCTCGTCCTCTTCCCCGTTCGCATCGAGAGAGTTCGCAAGGACACCTCCCCCGGTTGGTACCTCACCTTCGCCGAGGACGAGTATCCGGTGGTCAACCGTGCCCTCATAGCAGCTTTGAAAAAAGCTTGCGGCATCTCCTTGTCCGAAGGGCTCCAGGAGAAATTGGATGACGTCTTGGATCAGGCTCCCCGGGAGGGACTTTCGAGCCATCTCATTGCCAAGTTGAACGATGAATTGCAGCGCTGCGAGCTCCCCTTAACTGCGACGATCCCTCCTTCGAACGTCCAATCCCTCGCGCCGCTCACCGCCGAAGAGATCGCGACCATGAGCTCGATCAAATTGCATCTCGAACCCTCAGCGGTGGTGGGCAACTTCCCTCAAGGCTCGACGGCGATCTTCCACGATTACGAGCTGATGATCGAACGCGCACAGGCCGGGGAAACCGACCAAGGGATCATCGACGATCTGCTCGATGCACCCTACTTGCGCAGGAGCCCCGTCAAGGCCGCATCACCGGTCGACCTCGATTCCCT
>PMBU01000011.1 GCA_003153895.1 Methanomassiliicoccaceae archaeon
GCCATGGCGCTTCTCGGCAACAAGCTGGACGGACGGGCTTTCATGGAGAAGCAAGGCATCCATACCACCCCAGGCACATTGAGCCCGCTCAAGAACGCCGAGGAGGCGAAGAGGGAGGCCAGCAGGATCGGATACCCTATCATGTTGAAAGCAGCCGGCGGCGGCGGTGGAAGAGGAATGCGCGTGGTCGAGTCAGAGGACGAGATCGAACAGGCGTTCGAGTCCGCTCAGACCGAGGCGGACAAGGCGTTCAAGGACCCCAAGATCTTCATGGAGCGCAGGGTCCTCAAGCCCCATCACATCGAGTTCCAGATGGTGGGGGACAGCAAAGGCCGGGGCTACTGCCTGGGCGAGCGCGAATGCTCGGTGCAGCGCCGGAACCAGAAGCTGATCGAGGAGACGCCCTCGCCTTCCGTAACGGACGCGATGCGCAACGAGCTCTTCATACGGGTCGCAGCCGCCCTGGAGAAATCTGGCTACCAGAGCCTTTGCACCTTCGAGTTCCTGATGAGCGATGCCGGCGAGCTTTTCTTCATGGAGGCGAACACCCGCATCCAAGTGGAACATCCAGTAACGGAGATGGTTACCGGCCTCGACCTGGTAGAGGTCCAGCTCAACATCGCCGCGGACCGGAGGGTGGACGAGGAGTTGCTGAGCGCCAAGCCGAGCGGCGCTGCCATCGAGTTCCGGGTCAACGCGGAGAACCCGTTCAACAACTTCTTCCCCGCACCAGGCAGGATAGAGAAGTACATCGAGCCGGCGGGGGAAGGGGTGAGGGTGGACTCCTGCGCTTATGAAGGGTATATGGTGCCGACAGAGTTCGACCCCATGCTGGCAAAGCTCGTTATCCACGGCAAGGACCGACTGGAGGCTCTGCACCGCGCCACTGATGCCTTGGACCACTACACTCTTACTGGGATCAAGACGACGATCCCATACCATCGGCTGGTCGTGAGGACGGAGGCATTCCGTTCCGGCCGCTACAGCACTGATTTCGTGAAAGAGCATCCGCCGGCCGAACTATTGAAGCACGAGAGTTTCTCGATGTTCGAGAGCATCACTGAGAAGCCATCGGCGAAGTGAGCACTGTGGTGTAGGTCGGCCCCTGGGGTCCGAGGACGCTTTTCTTCAACAGGATCTTATCTACTTTAACGGAGCCGAACTCGCTGGAGGAGTGCCTCTCTGCCAGGAGGATGGCGGAACCCGATGCCTTTGGGTCCTTGATGCGGGCCAAGGTCAAGTGAGGCTTGAACGCCCTCCCTTCCGGTTCGAAGCCGAGCTCCCGGCATGACGCTTCCAGGCGGGAGGCGATCACACCGAGTGGTTCAGCGCCTTCCAGCCCGACCCAGACCACCCGGGCGTTGCCTTTCGGCGGGAAGGTGCCCGAGCCTCGAAGTGTGATGGTTAGCGGTTTGATCCCATTGATGGCGGAACTCATGATATCATTCAGTTTGGGCACGAAGCTCTCCTCTGTGTCCCCCAAGAACTTCAATGTGACATGCAGATGGCTCGTGTCCACTGCCTTCACTCCCGGACCTAAATCGCTCAATTCGGAATGAAAATGCACTAGTTCCGGTAAATGACCCATCTCGACCGCGATGAACGCACGGAATTTCATCGATACCACTTCCTTACGCAGGGATATGGAAACGAAATAAGAGGATAAAACAGTGCTGAGAATATTGAAGGGTTTTGATGAGGCTCTAAGCCTCAACTCGGTAAGGAAATTACTTAGGCACTACGATCGCGGAATTGGGGCACTCATCGACGCATGTCCCGCAGTCCGTGCAATCCGATTCGTTTATGATTGCGATGTCCTCGACCTTGATCGCTCCCGACGGGCATGCGTCCTCGCAGATCCCGCAGCCGACACATTCCTCTGCTTTTACCTTAGCAACCATTGCTAGACCTCTGGGCAGGGAAAACTGTTGACATATAAAACACTTTTTATTGGCCAAAAACAGCATATAAAAAACTAGTGGATGAGTCGTCTTTGAGTCATCTATTCCCACCTAAACTCCTTCCAACTATTCTTTTCAACCTGTGAGATAGTGGTCAATCTTCTCAAGTTGTAGCATCGCTAAATTCAAAGTAGAATTGTATTGCCAGGCTTGCACGGATGATGGTTCCAAGAATGCCCAATCTATTACATTGACCCTTATGAAGAGTTCCTCTCAATCTTTGTAAGCTGAATGGCTGCTAGATCTGAAAGCCCATCTGCCATCCAAGGATGATAGTTCCACGGGGAGATCCAAAAACTGCATATCACATTGTCCTTTTGGAATACCAGTCCGGGATATCCATGATAGCCATAACTCGTATTAGCAAAATTCGATTCCCAGCTAAATCCATGATCGCCAATTTGAACAACTCTGTAGTTACTTGATAGATTCGAATCCGCTAGAATTTTCATGCTCTCTTCTTGAAAGGTCCGATTGCAATCATCAGTTGAATTAAAAACAGCCAACCATACCCAAACCTCGAATGTTGAATTTCCCAAAACCCAATTCGAATGACAGCTTTCATTCTTCACTGGTCGAGCACCATAGGATTGGTAATAATATTGGTAATATCCACCCCATTCTGTACCTAAGTCGCTCGGTTTCAGGATCATCTTTTCAGCCAAACTTGGCTCAGGTTTCTGACCTATTAGAATGATGGCTAGACCGGCCACGGTCATAATGATCACTACAATCATGACCATGATCTTCTGCCTCTTTCTGACCATCCAACTCCCTCGGATGGATTAGGGCTAAAGATATTAAGAATGCTGATATTG
>PMBU01000070.1 GCA_003153895.1 Methanomassiliicoccaceae archaeon
TGCGATATGAAGGGGCATAATCCGCGCCCGACAGATCTCCCAAAGGGGCTGCTGGAGCGCTTCCAATTTATCGAATGAATATGAGTTGTTCTTTAGTATCTCTGGCGCCGGTTGGAGCTTTACCGTGACCTCGCAGATCACGCCCAGGGTTCCCTCGGCTCCCACCATCAGGGCGTTCAGATTGTAACCGGCGCTATTGTCCGCCACGTCGTCGAAGCCAGTATCGATCAGTGACCCATCGGGCATTACGACCTTCATATTGCGCAGGTTGTTGCCCGGACCACCGTATTTGTAGGAACCGATCCCTACCCCGTCCTTAGCTAGCCAACCGCCGATGGTGGCGCTTGGGAAGCTGCTNNAGCTGCTTGGATATGAACCGAGCAACATGCCCTTTTCCAGGCATGCTTCGTATATCTTCTTATATTCTGCTCCCGCCTCTACCGTGACGCAGAGATTGTCAACGTCCACTTTGAGGATATTGTTCATCTTACCAGCCATGTCGATCAAAATACCGCCGAAGATCGGCATGGACCCGCCCAATCCCCAGGAAGATGCGCCGCGCGGAGTGATCGGGATCCCCTCACTAAGGGCGATCTGAACTATCTTCTGAACGTCGGCGGTATTCTTTGGCCTCACCACAACATCCGGAATATTCTTGAAAGCCAGCTGGGTCTCCTTCGGCAAAGGAGCCAGGTCGTGACTGTAGAGCAGTCGCTCCATCTTGCTGGTCTTTACGTTCTCCTTTCCGATTGCGGCCTCGAGCTTCTTAACCAAAGAACCGGGCGCTTCCGCAATTTGCTTCTCTTCAGCGGCTGCCATGAACAATCCTCCATTAGGTGGGACAATAAGTCGGCTGAGGATTGTATATGACGTATATGAATGCTACTTCGAAATGGGAAGAATGGTATGATGATAGGAATGAGTCCAGGCTGACGAGTTTAACCTTTGTTAATAGTAACCGGTTGGAGGATTTTCGCGCAGCAATTCATCTATCATTTAGAATGCCCGGAGTATGTGCGGAATCAGTTGTCGGCTCAGTGACCCTAGAACGCACCATTCCTCAAAATGGTGTCCGTTTATTGGGCGACTGATGGTCCATTTCGCACTCGATTTCCGCTGCGGGATATTCCTCGCGGAGCGGTTCGGTCGGATCCACCCTTGCCTCCCGATGTACTTAGCATCGTGGCAGGGCGAAACGCCACCATGAAGGTAGCGCATGGACTTCACTCAGATTAGGCAACGCCAAGGCGTCTCCTTTTCTCTGTGTGTTTGCCTGATTCCTTCGCGCCTCCGGGCAAACCATTGTATTTGTCCGCCGCCTTATTTATAGATTGTCACCCGAATCAATAAGGGGCATCAATTATAACCCTAGCATGATATTAATAAGGGTGCTGAGGATCCATGCTGGCTAATATTTCCTTAATCAAAGACCCGAGAAATCCTTGAATGCACTTTAATGCAGGACGGGAGATCGAATTTGCAGGCTCGCTCTCGTCGATGTATGACTACTTCTTCATGTTCGCGATTTGATTTCTGATTACTCGTATTTTCTCGTTCAAACGCTCTATATGTTCCTCATTTCTCATTTTCACTCGATCGAATTGAGCCTTATCGATCTCATGTCGTTTGAGCTTCTTCTCTGCCTCATCGAGATCTGATCTGTACTCGCCTTTGACAGCGTTCAGCTCCTTGATCTTCTTCTCCCATTTCTCAACATTCGGACTGAACATATGTCTCCAACCTGCAATCCCGAATCCAGACGATATATTGCGTGATGACGATTTAATCCTAACGTTCGGACGATTGTAATAGACGAGCGTATCGATATGATACTTCGATGGAAGGATCAATCAGACAGTGATCTCAGGAAATGGAGATGAGACGAACATCCACAATCGGAGGACCCAAATCCTGGAGCGACTTCCAGCGATGCCCTCGTGATCGCCTGATTGATTATGCATTCCAACCTCTCAGGCGATTCGAATACGATCACACCTTCGACCAGAGATTCTGCCCTAAGGTAATCGACATGCCAATGGGTCGTAGCCCCAACCGAGAGATGACGATTGACCCTGGCTTCCCATCCACCGAGGGCTGAGCCGACATAGGCATATAAGCCAGCGCGGAAGCAAATGGTGCCCAATCTTCCTACTGTGATTAGCGTATCCTTTGGCAATCTCAAGAAAAGGATATAGGAGCCAGGCGGTCCTCGCATCAATCGATCACTCCCACGCTCACTATTCTCGCTCCAATCGATATCGTCATGCCACAGTCTATGGCGCATTAAGCTTGTTAGCGAGCTTGACGACCCTTTCGCCTAGAGATTTGGCCTCCTTCATCGCCTTCTCCTCTCTGGCGACAGCGCCTAGCTCACGCGAAAACGATTGGGCGAAAGCCTTTCCTGGCAGTACCATCCCCTGGAGCGTCATGAAATCCATCAGATAGGCGGCCGAGAACTCGTGGCCAGCCCTTCCTCCCACGGTTATGGCGGCTCCGACCTTGTTCTCTAGCTTCCTTCCGGTCTTCGCCAGGAAATAGGTCCGATCGATGAGGGCTTTCGTTTGTGCTGTTATCATTCCAAAATAGATCGGGGAACCGATGATTATCGCATCGGAAGCGATCAGTTTGGGGTATAACGCCTGCATATCGTCATCGATGCAGCACTTGCCTCCTTCGCCACACTGGGCGCAGGCTCTGCACCCTTCGATGCGCTTGCCGCTCAGGCCGATGAACTCCACTGTCGCACCAGCCAATCGAGCTCCCTCGAGCGCTTCCTTCACGATGACGTCCGTATTGCCATTCTCACGAGGGCTTCCAGATATGCCTATGACTTGCATGCTAACACCTTGATGATAATAACCGTCCATCGAGCTTAATACGTTCGTACGATAGATTTCAGACGGACATCACGAAGGCAACCGAGCGTTGTCTCGGGTCTGCAACTGCGCAATCGTTAGGATTCGGATCATGGTGCTCCCTCCGAGCCTAGAAGGCGTGATCGTCGTCAGGTCTTTCAGCTTCCTGCCGAATATGTCGATATCCCCTAACATGTCCTTGCACTGGTCATAGGGAACTTTCACTCTTAGCCCATCTAAATGCAGGACGATTGGAGAGGGTCGGAGGCTCTGCTTCACTGACTCGAGCTCGTCGACCCTCTGCTTCACCTCGGCGGGATGTACGCAAAGCGGGTCTTCGTCGATCAATTTCCTCCGTTTGAATATCGCCGACTCGACTGACGTTGCCGTCTCCTCGAGCTTCGCGATCTCGGCCGCATGCCGCATCCGTTCTGCCTTTCGTCCGACGCCACAGACCACTGCCTCGCAGTTCGGCAAGCTGGAGATGTTCGGTCCGCAGACGACGATCACCGGGACCTCGATGTCCTCGAACAATCGCACCTTCTCCTTCATGATGCAATCCGCGAAATTCCCTAGGACGAAGATCGACGCGTCGTACTCTTCGATAAACGCCTTCTCGTCCGCTGTGATCTGGGCCGTCTCCCTCCCCTTTCCTCGCGCTAGGCCCATCACCACTGTGATCGCTCCGTAGCGGCGGAGGTGCTCGGCGATATCGCATACCGGATGAGGCATATGATGCCTTCCCAGAGTCGGGGCCACGACCGCGATCTCCGTTCCAGCTAGCGGGACTTCCACCAGCTTCCCCCCCAGCTCCTTCGTCTTGCTCTCGATGATCGGCCTATCCTCAGATGGGATGGCGATGGTGACCGTTATCGCCACCTGCAATTGGGTCTTCTGGATGACGAAGCCTCCGATGTCCTCCACCAGTTCATAGAGCTCGTTGATGCGGTAGACGCCCCCATCGAACATCAACACCTCGTACATCAGCCGTCCTCCTCCTCGCTCTCCTCGTCCTCCGGTGCGGATTCGTCCTCCGAAATAGTCGAGGTCTCCATCTCCCCCTGCATTTGCTTGGCCATCGATATCATTTCACCGGTCATCACATGCTCGGTGGCAGCGATCGTCATAACAGATTCCGAGGAAAGGGTGTGATGGACCTTGAACCCCTCCGGCATGAGCCTCCATAGGGCGTCTAGCAACTCTTTCTTCAATTCCTGGCCCGGGTCCAGCTCTATTGCCTTGAGAAGCTCCGGTTTGATCCCATGGCAAAGGATCTCCAGCCGGCTCAATTGCTCTATGCGATCCCGGCCGAAGCGTTTCCAGAGGTTGGCCAAGAGCACCGGGGCATAGGATTCGTTCGTTATGTTGAGGTATGTGTTGTCGCCTTTCTCTTCGACACTGGCGATATCGTCCAGCCTCACCGTCGTCCTTGCCTTCCTGGTCCGGATGCTGATGAGGAAGACCGGTTTCTCTGGAAGGATCACGACTCGCGCCTCCTCGACACGATTAGCGAGTCCAAGGTCCACTAGGATACGCCTGAACAGGTCCGCATACGACTGGTTGCCATACTCATCCGTGCCCTTCACACTGATGTTCATCTGTGCCCCTCAAGGAATCCAGAAGATAGCAGGGCGGCGCCGACCGATCCGATATACTGGGAGTTCGGCGGGACGATAGGCGTTGATCCCACGACGTTACCTAGCGCCTTCACCAATCCCGAGATGAGAGAGGTGCCGCCCACCTGAATGACCGGTTGGCGGACGTCGATCTCCTGGAGCTGCTGCTCGTAAACCTGATCGGCGACGCTTTGGCAGGCGGCCGCGGCAACGTCCTCTATCGTCTGCCCGGCGGCCAATGAGGTAACGAGATCCTGTATCCCGAATATGGAACAATAGGAGTTCATAGGGACCTTCCTGGCATCGCCCCGGTCCGCCAATGCGCCCAATTCCGTTATCTCGACCTTCAAGCGCTTGGCGGTCAGTTCCAGGAATCGCCCCGAGGCTCCAGCGCATATGCCCCCCATGGTGAAATTGTCCGGGATGCCATCCCTCACTGTAATGGCCTTGTTATCCATCCCCCCGATGTCGATTATCGTGGCCTCACCTTTCTGCCTGTCGGCCAGCCAAACCGCGCCCTTCGAGTTCGTCGTCAGTTCTTCCTGGATCAGCTGGCAGTTCAGTTTCTTGCCGATGGTGTAGCGCCCGTAGCCGGTCACCCCGATGGCCTCAAGGTCCGATTGCCTCACTCCGGCCTCTGCCAGAGCCTTGTCGAGGGCCTCCTGCGCGGAGCCGATCACCTCGCCAGTGGGATGCCAGAACTTTCCGATTATCTCATTGTCCCTCATTATCATCGCTTTGGTAGTGGAGGAGCCGGAATCGATCCCGGCCGTGAGGCCGACCTGCCTTTCCCTGGCCAGGAGCTCCTTTCGCTCGACGATTGTTACTAGTGCCTCCATGCGAGTCAGGAGCTGCCCCGCCTTGGTGCGCTCGGTGAAAGAATATGTCACGACCGGCAGATGAGAATGCTCCTGGACATAGCGGCGCAGCTCGTTGCGTATCAGCGCCGCCTCGGCGCATCGGAAGCAGGAGGAGATGAATACAGCGTCAGCGTCATAGTGCCCATCCGTTATCGCCATTGTCCGCGCGATCATCAACTTGAGCTGGGGGCTTGTTGGCCTAAACCCGAATTCCTCCACGGCCCTCTCTATCTCGGCCGCTTCCACGTCCGGGAATACCATCTTTGCCCCAACGGTCGTCGCTGCCCTCTCGATCTCCGATTGAACGCCACTATACTCGGTCCCGCAGGAAAGCTGTGCTATCTTTATCATTTCAATCCCTCCAGGAATGTTTTTATCTTGGATACCAGGACCTTGGCCTCGTCCTCATTGATCGGATATTGGACCTCCAGGAGCGGGATCTTCCTCTTCTTCACCAGGAAGCGGATCATCTCATCCGTTCTGTGGCACCCGACGCAACCAAACTCGAAAGGGGCATCCTCCATTATTATCGCCGCCTCGGCCTCATCCACTAGTGGCCCCCAGACAGCCAACCTTCCCCTGATGCCTGAAGGGACCTCGATGCCTGCGTACTTCAGTCCNNCTAAGTGGTGTGTGACCATATCGCTCGACCAGATCATACAGGATGAGACTATTCGGGGGCACGATAAAGACCTTCATTCTGTTTCCTCCACGATTCTCCTGAGTTCCTCGATAGTGATCTTCTTCCGGCGCGGAATCTCCGGTGGGACCTCCCCTTTCTCGGCGGAGGTGACACCTTTCTCGATCAGGCTGAGGCATTCCCACTCTTTTTCAAGCTGGGTGAAGCCCGGCCTGGAGCCATGATGTGCCCGGCAACGCCGGGCATCCCCGATAGGAAAACCGCGCAGCTTTGTGAAAATGCGATTGGGATCGAGCTTTCTGACCGCATCGATCGTCCTTGCCACCTCCTCCTTCCCTCCCTCTACCATCGCACCATAGCAGGTCTCCTTCACGGTGACCTCCGTACTCAAGGTATGAATCAAACGGGTGATCTGGTCTGGAGTGACTGATGAAGAGGGTGCGATGACGATCATTCGGGTCTCAGTTTCCTTTGGCATTTTTCTTCCCCTTGCTGGCGACTTTTGCCTTCTTGAATGCCTTTTTCTGCGCTATCGGGATGGTCTCCCGCACATAGATTATGGATTCCTCAACGAGGTCCTTCTTAAGGAGGTCTAGGCTGCTCACGACCTTGCCTACCATGTTCGTTCCATAGCGCTCCTCTCCTGTCGACCCGAATTCCTCGCTTTCCTCGAATCGAATGCCTATTAAGCCGCGGTTGGGCCTTGACATGTTCGTGACAGCAAGTTCCCCCGGCACAGAACGCTCTCCGAAGGGATTCTCCGGCAGCAGGCTAGCCGATTCACGTGTATCTCCCGCGAAGCTAACTAATGGCATGTCTGGAAAAGTGAAATAGACCTTCAGGGTGCCGATAGGTTTGTGGTCTAATCCCGTCATCCTGCGGAAGTAGCGGTAGGTCTGCGGTGCCTTTTCTGGGGTCAGGACCAGGTCGTTTATCTGATCACCAGGTACGCCTCTCGTCTCGATCTCATCCTCATGTAGAGCCTCGAGCGTGAGCTCAGGCTCCTGCTCGACGATCATAGCGTCGTCCGCCAAATTCCCAGTTCGCTTCTGTCTCAATCCCCTGGCTTCCAATGACCTCTGCCCTTCTGCTTGGGACATGCCTATGACCATTATCCTCGATGGATCCGTGACAATTGTCAACTTGGCCCCGACCGGGGCAGCCCGCAAGAGCTCGAGACCGTGGGTAACTGAGCCAACCAGGCTATGTGAATTGGAGATTTGGCGACGAGTCAGGTAGAAGTAGATCCGCCCCATCCCGCTTCCCTGATTGCGAACTGTCACCATCCCAGGCTCGCGGATGGCAGACTTCTCCACGACCAGGTTCACGTCCAATTCGCTCGAACAGGCGCAATAAGTCTGCGTCCGCTCCGTGATGGGCAGGAAGCCCTTCTCAGTGTTCACCAAGAAATGCTCACAAGCGACCGGTGATTCATTCTCCAGTTTCACTCTGATATAGGTCTCTATCGAATCGAAATCGCTCAATATGTGCTTCGGATCATCCGTGACGACGGTGTTGCTCTCCTGAAACTCTTCCACTACTGGCGATATATCGAGCAATGCTTCGGTTTCCTTCATCATGGCGAGGATATGCCTTCCTTTGGTGATCCGCCCCATTACCGCTCCTGGACTTCCATATTGGCCCTCGTGGTCGGTCTTTGCGATCATCAGATAGGTGCTCTTGGAATCGAAGCCGCCAAGTGCGAAAAAGCAATCGAATCGCTCATATTTCGCCCGGTCGTGACTGACCTCAATTTGAGTTGGAAATGAACCGATTGCCAGTACCTTAGATGTCTGCCAACGGACCTTCTTGCCCACTATATTTCGGGCAATCTCACGGAAGAGCACTGCATAATTAGAATCGTTGAGCTTCAATCTCACTGGACCATATGGAGTCATCAGGTCGAACTCGTCCGTTTCCCGTTTCATAGATTCGGTGGAACGGATTAATGCGATCAAGGATCCGGGCTGATATGGTTGGTCCTTGAGAGCCTCAACAAGAAGGGAGGCGGCGGCGATCTCCACCGGTTCATTGTTCACGTTAATTATCATTCAGCAGTCAAAGTCATCATCCAGTACCTTTAAATCCTTTTTCCATTAGCTTCGTAGCGGTCGAAGGCCATTTATCGCCAATTCATCTGTGCGGAATCATGCTGATTACCTCCCTCTTGAGAATTATTTAAGTATTACCGGAGTGACTCCAAGGTGGATGGACAAGGAGCAGGTTCTGAGCGCTGTGAAGAAGAGAGTTGAGTCCCTGCCCGGAGTGATAGCCATGAAGATGCTAACACCCGAGCTAAGATCGGCTATCATCGATCTTGAGACCGAAGCAGAGAGGAACGGTGCCTGTGGAGGATTGATGCCGTTCACTAATCGTGGAGTCTGGGAAAGCTTCCGTCGCCAAGAACAGTTTGTCATCGTCATTGATAGTTCCTCGATTATACTGGGCAACGATGACGACCTGGTCTATATTTCGGACCAATCTGGACAAAAGATCGGGGAATGGCTCAATGAAACGAGAATGAAGGAAATGAATGGCAGGGACGATATCTGTTATATCAGCCCAGATTTCATCCTCTATGCCAATGTCAAGTCAGTGGGAGAACCTTTCTTCGTCCTACCAGAGATGGATTTTCCCTACCTGAAGGAGATTGAAGAGGTTGAGAACGTGACCTCGGGAAGCATCTCGACCATGGCAGATGACTATATCCGCCACCAGCTTGGCCATAGCAAAGACAAGCATTGGACGCATTTGATCGGTTTTGACATCAAAAAAGGCTAGAATCAAAGGAAAACAACCGAACTCACCACTTTATCCGCTGGTGATTGGAGGGCTTTCTCCTTTTCCGCTGAGATAAGCCTCATTCGAGAGGGACTCGCGACTGGAAGACCCGGTCTCACCGATGGAAAGGTTGTGTTTGACCTTCGAGACAATCTCGTCTAGCTTGGTCTGAGGGCAGGTAACACCGCGAATCACACCGGTCACGATGTCAACAATCGTTCCCTTGGTCCCGATCTTCTCGGGTCTTGGCATCACCAGCCTGGTCTTTACCCCGATGCGGGCGAAGTCCTCGAAGTCGACTGGTGCCTGGCATACCACCACTGCCGGGATATCGACATTCCTCAGAATCAATCTCGCTTTATAGATGATGTGATTCTTGACATTCCCCAGATGTATTATCGCCAATTTGAACTGCTCCATCCTCCGTATCTCAATCTCATCTAAGCCGAAGGTTGATCCGGTCGATACGTCGGGCGCATCATGAGGAACGCCTGCGCCTGCATTGATCACGATGACGGAGGTGTCGATTCCCATCTCCCTGAGCTCATAGGTTATTTCGCATACAGGCTTCGTGATATGCCTTTTTCCCGGGCCCATGGCAATCGCAACCACGTCCCTCCCGCTCTCGGAAATGGTCGCTCTCTGCGCCATTCCACCNNCCGATGCTCTGTTTCACAGACCGACCCCTGATACCTCGTCCTTCGTGCGGTTCATTTCCTCGATCTCATCAACGGACACTTGATCCACGACGATCTTGGGATTTCCGATCGCGACTACCTTGCCACCTTTCATCAGGCAAGCACGATCGCAGCAGGCGGTCACGAAATCCATGTCGTGGCTGACGATAATAAAAGTCTCCCCCAGCTCCTTTCGCGCATTGAGCACCGAGTTGGCAACCGATATCTTGGTTATAGGGTCCATCGTTCCCGTTGGCTCATCCAAGATGATTATTCTTGGCTCACGGATCAGCACTTGTGCCAAAGCGACCCTCTGCTTTTCGCCAACGCTCAATGATTCCGGAAATGCGTAAAGAATGCGATCGACGTCCTTGCGTTCGAACCCGACGCTCCCCAGGACCTGGATCGCCTTCATCTTGGCGAACTCCGCAGGCATCTTCATTCCGATGCAGACTGTTAGGTTTTGAAGGATCGTGTCAAATGGATAAAGGGAATATTCCTGATGGAGGACGCCAATATAAGGCGTCGCTCTTCCCCGACCTATCTCTCCTAATTCATACATATCAATCCAATCGTCACCGATGCGCACCAAGACCTTCCCGCTTGTGCCTGGGGTGATCCCTGATATCATGCGGGACAGGG
>PMBU01000066.1 GCA_003153895.1 Methanomassiliicoccaceae archaeon
AGGGCTTCATGATTGGCCGCTACACTACGGGAGCCTCGCCTGTCGCGTTGATGCCGGAAAACGTACTTAAACGTTAGCGCTCGCCTCCTCGTTCGCCGAACCCATCATTCTCAACCAGCATTCTTGCACCCATCTGGCAACTAAGTTGGTCAAGGAGAGGAAAGCGAGCAAATCTGGGCTTCATTCGAGATTTCCTGGGTCGCAAGTCCATCGATAAGCTCATATGAGGTGGGACGAGGTCTTCGATGCATCTGTCTAGCTGAGCTTTGTCGACAAGGATCTAGTCAAATCAACTGAGTTGCGGGGTGGCCGCGAAGAACCTTAAGGAAGGAGAGCGAATGTAAAACGGATGGTCATGAAGGAACCGAAAGCTACCAAAGACATGAGCGACGACGAGCTCGCGACCCATATCCTGAACGCCCTGTGCGACCGCGACCTGACCCATGATGAGGTGATCGCCCTTGGCGACAGTCCGCATCATACGGCTACGGTCCTGGAGTCGATGCAGGCGACCGGGCTGATCGAGTCTTACTGCGGACCGATCCAGCCCTCGACGTGCATGTATAGGCTGGCGGGGAAAGGGTAAGGAAAGACCGTTGGCTGGCCTGACTGCTGGTGAGTTGATAGCAGCTCTCGGCGGAATGATCACCGTTCTCGGCGAGTGGTCGGACATATGTCTATCCAGGGAAAAATAACGAGAACGTCGTCATGCAGAATGTTGTGATGGAACGTATCCTTATCATGATCGGACCGTTTGGGACAACGCCTGGAACCAATCACCGTTCCGGACTAAACTGTCTCTCTTGTTAAGGTTATCAGCTCGGGGTCGTCGGTGATGTACCGAACAAGTTCTGGCTACCAACTAGCTGCTCCGTTGTAGCTTCCCTCGCTTTGACCATCAGCTCCGCCCCGAACCTTCCATTAAGGAATCGGGTTATAGTGGCATCCAGTAGGCGGATGGATCCATCGATGTGCCTGGCCTTGACCAGCACCTTCGCCTCCTCCAATTTCCCTTCTAATAGCGAGTTAAGGATCCCATCGAGGTTCTCAGGCTCAGAGAGCGAAGTCTGTATCTTGGTCCCGACGACCTCCTCAGGCTTCCTCCCGAAGAAGCGCATCACCGCAGAATTGACATAACGGATGATATGATTGGAGTCCACCACCTCGACGAGTTCGGGGGTGCTCTCCAACAGCTTCTGGAATCGGTTGAGGTTGTGCTCGATCGCGGTCGTCGCTGCGAAACGAGCTACTGCATAATCGATGAAGTTGCTCAGCTCGGCGTACATCGCTTTTACGTCCGATCCCTTCTTGAGATAGAAGTCCGCCCCTGCATTGAGGGCCTTGATAGCCACGTCTTCCCGGCTTTTACCAGTGAAGAGTATGAAAGGCACCCTGATGTCTTGTGCCCGCAGTTCCTTGAGGAACTCGATCCCGTCCATCTCCGGCATCTGGTAGTCGCAGACTATCGCATCAAATCTTTCGAGGTCCTTGATGCGGAGGGCATCCACCGCGGATATTGAGGTATCTACCTCGAAAAGACCGCCCCCTTCAAGGAAGGCTTTGGTTACTTCGAGCATGTCCGGCTCGTCATCAATCATAAGGACTTGAGTCCTTTCGCCCAATGACATCGATTCGTATCTATTCCCCCCACTCTTTATAAAGTATGTTAAGTTGGCTCTCATTTATGATTATATGAATTCGTTGCCATCATGAAACATGATGCATCGTCTCCAACAATGCTGACATGGTTGAGAAGCAACCTCAGATATTTCCTTTCTGTTGGAATGGAATCGGGAGCGGAGATTTAGATGCCAGTAGAAACGGAAGGCTTGCAAGTCCCATGACATCGATTTGGCAGACAAGGAGCTACCGCCCGCTTCTCGCCGAATGACCAATAACTGGCATCCTTCCATTACCTGTTTTCACCCTTCGATGATTACCACATCGTTTATATATCGCGTTGATTCTTGAGGCAGTTAACCTCACGGAGGTTCAGTTTGAGTCCAGATACCTTCAACCGTCCCAACGAGACAAACCCGGAGGAGGAGATCCTCCGCACGCCCTATCCCAACAAGAAGGAGGGCGAGATGTTCGGCATCGCTGACCAGCTGCTGGGCGCCTCCCGCATCAAGATCATGTGCGCGGATGGCAAGGCCCGCATGGGACGCATCCCCGGCAAGATACGCAAGCGCATGTGGATCCGCGAAGGCGACCTNNACCAAGACGCAGGCCAGCTACCTGAGCCGCAAGAAAGTGCTGCCCAAGAGCCTGGACGTGTTCTGATCGACAACGAGGCCAGAATGCCCCGCAACCAACAAGACAATCCTTACGCAGTAATCGAACATGCAGTCCAGAAGCTGAAGGCCAAGGAGTACGGGGCGAGAGAGGACCAGGACCGCAAGACGATGGACGAGGTCTTTGACCGACGTGCCATGCTGGCCATCTATAAGCTGATGACCGAAGGCCTGATCGAGTCCATCGATTTTCCCATTTCCACTGGCAAGGAGGCGAACATCTTCAGCGTTACGTCGAAGGACGGAAAGAGGTTCGCCTTGAAGATCTATCGTACCTCGAATGCCACGTTCAAGCGAATCGCACGATATATCGAAGCGGACCCGAGGTTCCATGGGATCACCGGGAACCGCCGCAAGGTCATCCTGGCCTGGGCGACGAAGGAGTACCGCAACCTGCTGCGTTTGCAGAAGGCGAAGGTCCGCGTGCCCGAGCCGATCAAGTTCTATCAGAACCTGTTACTAATGGAGTACATCGGCACCGAGCAGATGCCTGCCCCGATGCTGCGCAACGTGCTCCTGGAAGACCCAACGGCGACGTACAAGACCATTCTCAAATACATCAGGCTCGCCTATCAGAAGGCAGAGCTGGTGCACGGCGACCTGAGCGAGTACAACAT